>JANQER010000049.1 GCA_028278255.1 Elusimicrobiota bacterium
CCATGAGCCAAGCCATGGCGCTTCTCACAAAAACAGAAGAACTGACTTTTGACTGGGAAAACGCCCCATTAAGCGAGCTCGTGGAATGGTGTGACCAATACCGCAATCCCAGACTCGGCCGGAACGCTGCTAAAGATTTTTTGCGGCGTCTTTTGGGCAAATTTCAATCAGAGCTTTATGCCGGTCAAAAAAGTCCGCAAGATGTCAGCCGTGTATTAGATGCCCTGCATCAGCTCAAGCAAAATGTCACCCCAGCTTTGATCCTGCAAGTGCTTCTTTTAAAGTTTCGGCGGGAAAAAAAGAAAGAAAAAAATAGAAATTAGAAATTGGAAATTTGAAATTGAAGCATATTGCTTTGTCTGACCCATTTAAAAAATTGGGTAAAACCTTAAAAGCGCCGATAAATCGGCAGGCTACAAACCCATATTTTAAATGGGTCGGACCACCAGACGCTTATTTGTGGGAAAGTGTCAGAGGCTCACCGCTGTAGGTGCTCTCTCTCTGCTGATGGGCGACGATCAGACTGTCCCAGTTGTTTGTTTGTGTGTTTTAATTTCCAATTTCCAATTTCTAATTTCTGTTCATATTTTGCTATTATTAACAACATGCCAAAACAATATTACATCACAACCCCTATTTATTATGTGAATGATGTGCCGCATATCGGGCATGCGTACACCACCATTGCCGCGGATGTGCTGGCGCGGTGGAAACGGTTGCAGGGGCATGAGGTGTTTTTCCTCACAGGCACGGATGAGCATGGCGCTAAAATAGCCCAGGCTGCTGAGGCCAAAGGCGTGAGTCCGCAAGCTTATGCTGATGAGATTGTGGAGGCCTTCAAGCGTCTTTGGCAAAGCCTGCATATCACGCACAATGGGTTCATCAGGACCACTGAAGACCGCCATATTCAGACCGTTCAAGCATTTTTTTCAAAATTGCGCGAAAACCGGGACATATACAAAGGCATGTACGAAGACTGGTACTGCACGCCCTGTGAAACATTCTGGTCTGAGTCAGAATTAAAGGGGAAGACATGTCCGGTTTGCAGCCGTGAAGTGGAACGTTTGCAGGAGGAAAGTTATTTTTTCAAGCTGGACAAATACAAAGACCGTTTGTTGTCCTTTTACAAAAACAACCCTGATTTTTTGGCCCCGCGTTTCCGTTCTTCAGAAATTATTAATTTTGTCAAAGAACTCAAAAATCTCTCAGTGTCTCGTACCAAAGTCAAATGGGGTGTCCCGGTTCCAGACGATGAAAAACACACAGTTTATGTCTGGTTTGACGCCCTCATCAACTACATCTCCGGCATTGGTTACGGTCAATCACCGGCTGCGGATTTCAAAGACATCTGGCCGGCTGATGTGCATTTTGTGGGAAAAGAAATCTTCCGGTTTCATGCGGTTATTTGGCCGGCCATGCTCATGTCTTTGGGGATTGATGTGCCGAAAAAAGTGTTTGCCCATGGCTGGTGGACAGTGGAAGGCGACAAAATGTCCAAATCCAAAGGCAACATGGTGGACCCGCATAAAATCATAGCGGATTTTGGCGGAGAAGGTCTTGGCACAGATGTGCTGCGCTATTTTGTGCTGCGTGAAGTGCCTTTTGGCAATGACGGGGATTTTTCCCAAAAAGCTTTGCTGGGCCGGTACAACGCAGAATTGGCCAATGCTTTGGGCAATCTGCTTAACCGCACGCTGAATCTAATTGAAAAAAATGATAAAGGGCAGATATTGGGGAAAAAGACAAGCCTTCCTGTCAATCGCTTAGAAAAATTTAAAGCCGCTATGGACAATTTGGCTTTTCACGAAGCGTTGGAAGAGGTGGCTTTGATTGTGCGTGAAGGCAATGCCAAGATAGACAGTGAAGCGCCGTGGAAAACCGTTAAAACCGATCCGGCCAAAGCCTCTCAAACATTGCATGACGTATTGATTTCTCTGAAGCAGGCTGCTATTTTGCTGCACCCCTTTATGCCCACCATTACCCAAGAAATGTGGAAACAAATGGGAGAACAGGAGGATCTGGCGCAAACGGGAAAGCGTTTCCTTAAAACAGGAGATATTTCTTTTGTCCCGGAACAAACCGTCAAAAAAGGCAACCCTCTGTTCCCTCGAAAGTGATTTTAAATCAAAAATCGCAAATCTAAAATCAAAAATTAATACATGATCGACACCCACGCCCATCTCTCTGACCCCAAGTTCGATAATGACCGGCATCAGGTCATTCAAAAAGCTTTTGCTTCCGGCCTGGAAAACATCATTGAAATTGCTGACAAAGAAGATGAATGGCCCAAAGCCATGCTGTTGTCCGAACAGCATCCAGGTCAAGTGTATTGGTCAGCCGGGTGCCATCCTTATTACGCGGATCAAGCTGATGCTTCATTGTGTCAAAGACTCAGGCTGATTCTCAAGCATCCGGCCTGTGTGGCAGTGGGGGAGATAGGTTTGGATTACTATAAATACAACACAGTCCCGCGCGATACGCAAAAGGAAGCTTTTAAAGCACTTGTTCAAGCGGCTTCTCAAGCAAAAAAACCAGTGATCATTCATTGCCGGGACTCGTCCCCTGACACCACAGATGCCCAGAGAGACATACTGAAAATATTAGACCAAAGACCAAAGACCGAAGACCAAAGACCAAAAGCCAATGTCAATCCTATTGCGGGTGTGATGCACTGCTTTCAGGGAACAGCTGAATTTGCCAAAGCGTGTGTTGATATGGGTCTATATATAGGAGTAGACGGCCCGCTCACTTATCCCAAGGCGCAAGTGTTGCGGGATGTTATTAAGGATGTGCCGCTTGAAAAAATATTGCTGGAAACAGACTGCCCTTATCTTCCGCCTCAAATTTACAGGGGAAAAAGAAATGAACCCTCTTATCTTATTGAGATCGCCAAAACCCTGGCTGACCTCAAAGGCATGCCCTTTGGTGAAATTTCCAAAGCAACCACAAACAATGCCCAAAACCTCTTTGGGTTTTCGGCAAAATAAGAGGCCTTTGCTTTTATAATTTTCAATTTAGAATTTGATATGCTAAATTTAATATTTTCTGCTTTTGTTCTTTACCGTCAATCATTTTTTATAAAATATCCTGTTGACAACCCCATGGCCCATCTTATAAACTGGTCTAGCGGGATAATGGAAATGTTGTCTCAGGAGTCTTGTCTATAAAAAACATGGGTCCCTTACGCCGAGTTCAAAAGCGTTCCTCTATTCAAAGGTGGGCTTATTCCTTAAGCCTCACAAGTTTTTTATTTATTTTCCCTGCCGCTGTTTTTGCCAACAAAGCCATTGTCAAATCACTCAAACCACCTGCACAAGTCCAACGCGCGTCCAGCCCGGACACATGGGTCAATATCAAAAAAGGGTTCTCATTGAATGTGGGAGACATGATCCGGACCGGTAAAAAAGGCCGTGTGATTATTCGCATGAGTGACGGGTCAAAAATGCTTTTGGGCCCTTCCAGCCGCTTGACAGTTCAAGAATACGCGCCCAACAAAATCTTCGGCCTCAGCACAGGCTGGCTCAAATCCTTTATTAAGAAATTCAAACGCAAAAGCAAATTCAAAGTCAAAACCCCTTTGGCAGCGGCTTCTGTGCGCGGCACTGTTTTTGAGATCGGGTATAATGAAAGCACCAAGCAGGGATATTTGGATGTGTCCAAAGGCGAGGTGGCTTTGTCAAAAGGCGGGCAGGAAGTCCTGCTTCATGCCGGGCAGCGTTTGGATTTCCTGCCGGATGTGCCTTTGGGAACACCCACCAGCGCCACTCAACAAGGCAGTGCAGCAGCAGCCCGGTCCACTGTGCGCCGGGAAGTGGGCTTGGGCATGAGCAAAGAACAAGTTATGCTCGCAGCTGCCGCTGAAATGCGTTTAGCTGAATACCAGGAAGGCAAAACACTCATTGATGTGCATGGCAAGCGCGTGCGACTGGAACAATATATTATCCGCCAGCCAAAAGATGTGACAGCTGCTTTGCGGGACAGAGCTTTTAAACTCGTGTCGCTTAATGACCGAGCTGACCGGTTTGATTATTTTTACTATCGCGGTGTTTTTAACACCACTTTACCGGATGACCTGTCCTTGGCCTTGAACGGCCTCACAGGCTCTTTGAGCGCCACTGCTCCGACGTATTTTCTTACTGAATATGAAATGGGCATGTCCAATACCCAGGATTATATCAAAGACAATGCCAGTGACGGCCATTTGGTGCAGATTTCATATGACGGCACTGACTTTACATTAACTGATCCCACAGATGCCACCAACACCCGCACCATTACTGAAGATGAGCAGTCCATTATCAATGGCGTTACTTACCATAAGATTTATGACCCGGTGAAAGACAGTTACACGACATTAACAGATGCACAATATCAGGCCGGAGACTATCGACCGGTTGTCCTTGATATGTCGAACGACACTTTTAGAAATATTTCCAGTGGTGATACTTATTGGCGGACTTCTTTTAACAGCTATTCGCATGTGATTAATGGCGCTGCTAAAAATTCATATGCGGCCAAATCCACAGTGTCCAATGTGTTGGTTTTGGATTCAGATGCTGATTTTACTTTTGCCGGCGGACATATGCTTGTTTTCTCAGAATCACCTTCCGGCACTGATTTGCTGCATGATCAAGCTACTGTTTTCTATGGGGACGGCACCAAAACCACCTATAACAATTATATTATTTCCGATGAAGGAGATATTGGGCCTGTCAGTTCATTTGCCAATATCACCACAGGAATAGCGTATAAAAACGAGCTTTTGAATTGGAACTATGAACAAGTGATCTCAGCCGCTGAATTTCAGGGACGCACAATTGATCTGGTGATCAGCCCCAAAATGCTCATACAATCAGGGGTGATTAAATAGATTAACTGTCGTTGCCCGATTTATCGGGCTCTTTAAATTATTTTAGAGTGTCAAAAACGCCCAATAAATTGGGCAATTACAAATTTCTTAGCCAAGAATAAAGAGCAAAAACAATGAATAAAAAAAACAAAATTGTGCAGTATATAACCACAAAGATCACGCAAAAAGGACAGGTGTTTTTCTTGCCCTTTGCCCTTTTCACTTTGTTATTCGCCCTTTGCCCTTTGCTTTCAGCGGCTGAAGTCACAACTGTCTATGATGTGCGTTTCTTGAGCGGCCAGCATTTTTATGACGGCGACATGAGCTCTGTGTCCGGCAATATCAATGTGATGGTGTCTCCGTCAGTCACGTTGACGGACAAATGGTCAGTGCTCACCACCTATACAGGCGGGTATCAAGGCACGCGCAATGTGCAGGAGCTGGCAGGCGGCGGCACATTGTTTCATGATTCAATGTATCACGGATTGACATGCAAAGGCATATACAATCTGGGGTCGTCATGGAAAATCAAACCCACCATTGGCGCGCGCAATGAATATTTAAGGGAAACCAAAGACGAAAGCTGGAGCAGCGGCCTTTTTGACTATATGAAATACACAGGCGGGGTGGAAACTGAATATGCCTATTCCAAGGAAATCGGCGCACGGTTGGCTTATGACTATTACACACTCAAGTTCCCCAATTACGAATCATTGGAATCCTGGCAAAGCGCAACTTTGTCCAGGGAGCTTGTGGGCGCGGATGTGCTGAATTCAGGCAATCATTTATTGACATTGGGCGGCTGGGCCAGGTTTTTGGGGCGTGCGCGTGCAGAAATGACATTTTTTTATAATTTGCGGAATTACCAGGACCAACCCATTGCCGTGAATTTGAGTGATTTATCAGGCAGTGACCGCAAAGACAAAACCATGGCTTTGCAGACGGTTGTGTCTTATCCATGGGCCATGGGAAGTCAGTGGCGCTTTGTGGGTGATTTGGGCTTTTCCTGGAATGCCACAAATTCCGATCAAAACCGCGCAGATGCGCAGCAGAATGAATTCATTAAAGACTATTATGACTATTCAGAGATCAGCGTGAGTCCCGGCGTGACAGCTGCCATGGGGTCAAAGCCATGGGTATTTTCTGTGTCTGCTTCCTATACAAAAAGAAATTACAGCAAAAGACCTATTCAGGATTCAGACGGCGCTTATCTCACAGCCAAAACCAAAATGACGGAAATTTCAACAGCTTTTGGCGTGTCTTATCCCATTGCAGACAATTTTAAAGCCAGGTTTATCAGCACCCTGGCTTGGGCAGATTCAAATATGAAGTATGAAAGTGTTTATAAATACAACTATAAAATATCCAATTATTTGTTTGGGTTTACTTATGAATATTAATAAAACAGACTGTAGACCAAAGACCGAAGACCTAAGACCTAAAAAATCTGCGGTCCATCAATTTATATGGAGTTTGAGTTTGGGGTTTTTGTGCCTCACTATGCTCACTGGAAAAGCTTGGGCCAATGATGTGATTCAGGTGAGCTGCAGCGGAAACGGCGGGGGTGATTATATTTTGGTGGCTTCCACAAAAAGCGAAGCTTCATCTGAATATTTGACTGTGGATTTTGTCAATAAAGGCATTATTTCAGCAGATGCGCATACTTTTTCCACTTTGCCTACGCCAAACACCTATTATATTTATGCATTTGAAGATGATGTGGCGGCAGATGGCGTTTGGCAGTCTTCTGAAACAGCCGGCGGGTACGGGCCTTTTAACGGCAAAATCGCCGAATGTGAAGTGTATTTGGACGGGACCGCCGGAACCACCAACATCACCAATCTTGTTTTAGGCGGCCGTGTGATTGTTTCCGGGACAGTGGCCAATAACAGTTCTCAGACGGGGCAAAGAATTGTGGTGGAAGCTGTGCCCAGCAATGGGGATTCATCCTACAGTTATACAACGGTTCTGGACATAGTGGGCGGCTCTTTTACCCTTGGCGGATTAAAAGAGATTGCCGGCGGCAGCTACACATTAAAGGCTTACGTGGACATGCAGACTTCTGCGGAAACGGGCTGGATGTTTTGGGATTATTTTGAAGACGGGACAGCACCGGCAACAACCCATGATGCGGGAACCACGCCGGCTGAACACGCAGCCGGGGAAATTGTGATTGCCGACGGCGGCAATGAAGGAGCGGCGCCTGATCATATCCGCATGACAGATGACTTTGGCAACACGTATCAGACCATTTTGGCTGATGCACAATCCAGCGAGCTCAAAGTGTCTGTCCATGACATTAACGGTGTTGAAACAAGCACACCCACTGATGTGACAGTGACTTTTTCGGCTCATAATTATACCACCAACTCCAGCGTGACATCTGCCATTGAATTGTCCACAGACGCATGGACCACCACATTTGATCCCGGCACGGGAATTGTGATTTCCGGCGATTCCACGGCATCTCCCAAATTCAGGTTTCGCACATCAGAGATAGGGGATATTGGTTTCCATGCGCAAGCCAGCAATTTCCCGGCGGCCGGGGATTCCCGGTGGGCGTATTCTGGCTTTCAAGTATTGCCTGCCACGGCTGATTTTAGCAATGTGAGGATTCGTACAGATTCGCAGTCAGCTTATGCTTCAGGCGTGACGTCTGTGACCATTACCCCCAACCATGACGGCACGGATGACACGGCTGTGATTGCCTGTTCTCCGCCGGTCAATGGGTATTGGGAGGTTTTGATTTCCACTGATCCCACCTTTGCCGGAGACCTTGTTTATCACAGAGGGAATTGGGGCCAGGATGAATCCTGGTGGTATGGACAAAATGAATTTGACAATCATCAAAGAGTGCCAACCGGCACATACTATGTTCGTTTGCAAACCCAGGGCGGCGGCATCACCAATGACACATTAAGCATCAATGTGGTATCAGCCTACATCAGCGGCACTGTGGCGGTTGATGAAACGCCTGAGGCAGATGTGGATGTGTATGTGCATGGCCGGCAAGGCGGCGGACATGACCGCACAGGGGAAGACGGGACATTTTATATCGGCGGGCTCACTCCCGGACAAAAATACACAGTGGAATTCAACAAGGAAGGGTTGACCTCTACACGTCAGGAAAGTGTGTCAGCCAATACCGATATAGGGACCATTGAGATGCAGCAAGGGGCTATGCTGGCAGTTCATGCGTCTATCAGCGACGGCAGAACAGTCCCTTATGACTTATTCGGGCATGTGAATGCCAACACACTGGATCACACGCATTGGGCCTGGGGCAATATTCATATCTCTTCAGGGTCTGAAGAGTCAGACAACCACCAGTGGGGCAATGATTTGTCTACCTGGACCATTTTGTCTGTCAAGCCCAATACACAATACCGGGTGAATGTGAATTTGCCGGAATTCGGCGAGGAACAACAGACTGTCACGTCTCCGGCAAGCGGTGAAACAACGTACATGACAGTATTCAGTTTTGAACGCAAAGCCAATGTGTCAGGAGGGGTGTCTTTTCCTTCTGAGGTGGATACGCCATATAATGGCGAATGGGTGTCTGTGGATGTTTTCCCTTCCGGAAGCCACAATCCTGTGGCTTGGGGCGGCGTGTACTTGCCGAATGGAACATCAAGCGGTACCTACACAGTGGCAGGTTTGGATGCAGGCACATATGATTTCAGAACACACGTCAGAGGGTATAAATCAGCACAGATTCAAGTGACTGTGGCAGCCAAAACAGACCAGACAGGTGTGGATTTCCCGGAATTTACAGAGGGCGGCCAAATCAGCGGCACTTTGTCTCTTGTGGGAGATTCTTCTCAGCTGGAAAGCAACAATTATTGGGGTCATAGCAATTGTAATTCAGGCGTGCCTGTTCATATCAATGCTTGGTCCCCATCTACTTATATGCACAGTGGGACAGAGGTCTGTGTTTCCACGGATCCTGTTTCAACTTCGTCAACATACAGCATCAGAGGACTGGATGATGCTGTTTATGAGGTGCATTCTTTTGTCTCAGGGTTTCAAATGGACCCCCCCGGACGCAAACTGGCCACAATCTCCGGAGGCACAGGTTCATTGGATCTGACTTTTAAAAAGCTGACAGGAGGCGTGGATCTTTCAGTCACGCTGCCTGGCGGGACAGATCCCACCACTGTGTCTTATCGTCTTGAAGGCGCAGGCCCGGATGAAGGGTCATCCCAAGGGACACTGGATGCCAGTGCGCAAGCCAGCATCACAGGGCTGGGCACGGGATTGTACGCTGCTTTGCTCACCAATCACACCACCGGCTTACAGAAAAAAGCAGCTGTGTCTGTGACCAATGGCCAAACATCCACGCTTCAGGTGGACATGACAGACACTGTATACTCTATTTCAGGCAGTGTTTCTATTCAAGGCAGTATTGTTCTCAAATCCACTTCCACGAATGAAAACATCACCATCAGCTCAGCCATTGCTTTGCGTGCTTACGCACCGCCTGCGCCTTTTGTCAAAGTTTTCTCATTCCCATTGCCAGACCATTTCCACGGGTCTGTTCAGCCTTACAAAATGGGGCCTGCGGACGTGCATGTGACATCAGCCACCTTTGATTTTTCAGGGTTCATCCCAGGCACTTATTTGGTGCGCGTGGAAGAAGATCTGAACCCGGGAGAGCCTGATGAACATTGTCCGGATTGCGTGGTGCTGGGTGTGCCGGAAATGGGCACCACCAATGAAATTGTGTTTATTAATGATGCCAGCGTGTCAGATGTGGCGCTTACCTTGAGAAATGGTGCAAAAATTTCCGGAACCATTTCCCGGCCGTCAGGAGACACTTCCACTGACATACGTCTGTTTAAATTGGAATTACATCGGACAGATGGTTTTGTGGTGTGGGGCACCAGCGTGACCACCACAGGCCAAGGCACAGCCGCTTATCAGTTCCCGCATGTGTCTGCAGGCGACTATGTGCTGGAATTGGTGGAAGAAAACCAGTCTCCCAAATACACGGCAGATCCGGTGCGTATCACAGTGGGGACTTCAAACAAAACGCAAAACATCACGCTGGTCAAAGCCGGTGTGATTGTAGGAAAATTGCGTGATGCGGATTCAGGCACGCTTATTACGAGCCGCAATGTGGCACAGCTTTTGCCGGACAATTTCAGTATTAATGCGGATGCCAATCCCTGGGTGCCTGGCGGGTACGCCTGGGCGGATTGGGAGGGGCCCAGACCTAAAATTTCAACAAGCACGCATCAATTTTCCATTCCCAGGGTAAAACCAGGCACCACCTATGATGTGCGCATACGTCAATATTCGGACATGAGCCGGCAAGCCATTGCACAGGGACAGAAATCTTATGCGCCGGTTGTTGTCTCCGGGATCAACGTGTCTCCCGGGCAGACAGTGGATGTTGGCACCATTGATCTTTACCAAGGCGTGACCATGTCTGGCAATGTCACTGATTCTGCCGGCACACCATTGCCCAATGTGATGGTGGTGGGTTTCCCTGCGGTGGGGAATGGCGGCGACAGATGGGATTTGCAGGTGGAAGCTTTTACGGATGAGAATGGAAATTACACGCTGGTGGGGGTTGACAGGAATCAGCGGTATTTTGATGTGATGGCTTCTCCGCGATTTAGTGGCGGAAGCATTTTTCATGAACTGGCAGGGAAAAAGTATGCCACATCCGTCAAGAAAATGATTGATGTCACAGATGAAGATGCACGTGCAGGCATTGATTTTCAGCTCACAGAGGCCAATGCCGTTCTCACAGGACGTGTGACCACGTCTGACGGCGGTGCCTTGCAAAACCCGTTTGGGGACGGGGATTTTAAACAACGGAGCGCTATGATATTCCTTCATGAAGAAGGAACGGATTACACTGACAATCCTTTGGGGGAAATAGAAGAAATCACAGATGCCCGCGGATATTTTTCCATTAAGGCTTTAAAGCCCGGATCTTATGTGCTGCGCGCTATCTCAGTTGGGTACGCAACAGCCTTAAAAAGATTGGTGATAACAGCAGGGGCCAACAGTGCAGGCACTGTCACGATTGAAAAAGGCGCCACCATTTCCGGCACCATCACCAAACCGGACGGCTCTAATCCCAGCACCAATGAAATGGAGTTCATTGTGGGCGTGGACCAGGATTTTGAAGAATTTGTATTCGGCAATGTGGATGCTGATGATTCTTCGCAATTGATCACCGGCTATTCACTCACGGGGTTCAAACCAGGGCTTAATTATGCTGTGCTTATGGGCACAGAGAATGATGACATTATTGAAGGCAAATCAGACCTCACGTTTACCTCCAGTACAGAAACAAAAACCGTGAACCTCATTTACAGGCCTTCACCACCATCTGTCTATGTCACAGCCACGTATGACACGTCGACCAATTTATATACTTTGCGGTTCTTTACCACACAGCGTCTCAGAAACCTGACAGACGCTGACAATGATTTCACCGCCACCAGCACCATTATGACCTTGGCTGAGGGCAATGGCACAATTGTCAGCCGTTCATTGAGCCCTTCCCGTGATTTTTTGACCGCCACATACCGGGCGCCAGCCAATGAAGCCACTTTCAGCATACGGATTGCTTTTACCAGTGTCACGGAAAATCCTGACACAGGAGCCAATTTCACTTTTGACCAAACATTTCCATTTCGCGCAGGTGTGGTCAGAAGCCGTGTGGTGAAAATATCCAATGCCATTGGAGGCAGTTGTCAGCTGGAGGGCGATCCCACCGGCAGCGCTTTTGTGTCAGGAGCCTTTGATGTGGAAAGCTCTTCCACTGTGGAAGTCGGGATTTACCAGGCAACTGGTTTGAGCAGCTTGGGCGTACAAACGTCTCAGAAAATCACACCGGTACAGCGCGCCCAAGCATTATATGATACAGCGCAGCGCCTTGGCCCTGCTGCTTATTCTCCGGGATTATATGCCGCCATACAAAAAGCCCCTTCTGTTTCGCCGTTCAGTTCGTTTTATGAAGTCTTTTTGCCTGCAGGCGTGAGCCGGAGTCTTAAAAATGAAGCGCTTCTGACGCTCAATTATGATGCCAGTGTCACAGACCCTTCAGAAATAAACGTGTATTATTTTGATGAACTGAATGATGTCTATTTGCTGGAAGACAGCCAGCGGTCAGTGGACACAGTGAATCGCACCATCACAGTGGGGGTCAGACATTTGTCTACTTTTGTGGTGCTCAGCAGCAATGCGCCAATTATTGGGTCCAATAATTACACAGGCACAGAGATTTTTGTGCACAATTTCCCGAATCCGTTTAATTTAAAAACCAAAACCGTGACCCTTGAAAACACCACGCCTGCCAGCACCCAGTCCATTGAAGGCACCATGATCAAATATGGTTTGCCTGCCGGCAAAACAGGCACAGTCAAATTTGAAATTTATAATGTGGTGGGTGAATTGGTCCGCACCATAACGGAAACAGCCTCTACAGGGGGCACGTATTATTACACGGAATGGAACGGGCGTAATGACGGGGGCACAAAAGTGTCTTCAGGCGTGTACATGGCCAGATTTACGCTCAATGGCGGCGAAGAAAAATTCTTTAAAATGGCGGTGGTAAAATGAAGACCACAGACCACAGACCACAGACCACAGACAAAAAAATAAAGACTAAAGTTCAATATTTGGTTATGGCAATGGGCTTGTGTTTTTTAGCTAATGTTGTGTGGGCGGGGGCAGATGGGACCTCAGGAGCACAGTTTTTGAAAATTGGGGCTGGGGCGCGGCCTGTGGGCATGGGAGCTTACACAGGCATTGCAGATGATGTGAACGCGGCGGCCTGGAACCCTGCTGGATTATCAAAACTGGAATCAGCCCAATTCACTGCCATGCATGCGCAATGGCTGCGCGGCACCGATTATGAATTTGTGGCAGCAGCGACTCCCTCCTCTTGGGGCACATTCGGCATTAGTTTTATTTCTCTCTCGGTTGATGACATGGAAAGGCGTTCGACGGACACAGACGCGCCTGATGGTGTTTTTGAATCCAATGACACGGCCTATGCGCTTTCTTACAGCCGTGCAATAGGAGACACTTGGCATGCAGGCGCCAATCTCCGGTTTATCCGCCAGAAAATATACGGAAATTCCGCTTCAGCCATTGCCGGTGATATAGGCGCCTTGTGGCAGACACCGCACAAGCCTTTGGATTTGGGATTGGCCATCCGCCATTTTGGCACAGAGCCAAAATTTGTTGATGAAAGTGATCCTTTGCCTTTGACCATGGCTTTGGGCGCTGGGTACACGCTTTTGAGCGACAGTCTTCTTTTGGGTTTGGATGTGCGCAAACCCAATGACAATGACATGCAGATTGGTTTTGGCGCGGAATACACGCAAACCCTTTACAGTGATTTGTCTGGCAGCTTGCGCGCCGGATACAACAGCGCCGGCACTGATCCCACAGACGGCAATGGCATTTCCATTGGCATGGGCCTGGCCTGGCGCGAATGGGGCTTTGACATGGCCTGGGCGCCCTATGGCGTGCTGGGCAACACCTTCCGCTACTCTTTCCTCGTTAAATTTTAACTGCTTAAGAAACCACGGATAAACACGGCAGATCTTTAACAAATATTTTTTAATTCAAAAAACCATAATGTTTTTGTTTTTAGCGTGTCTATCCGTGTTCATCCGTGGTTTCATTCGATTTTTTGAAAAAAAAATCGAAAAATTGTTTCAAGCATGCTATAATTTTTTTATGCCCAGACGCAAACAGCCGCTGCCTCATATAGGCCGAAAGCCTCTTGTTGTGGCCTCCCTCGGAGAGTTCAGCCGCCTGCCGGCTGATGCCAAAACAGCGGCGCGCGCCGGCGCTGCAGCGATTGAAATCCGGGTGGATTATTTCCCGCGGCATTGCTTGCGCCCGGAACCTTTGCGTGGTTTTTTGTCCCGGGTCCGCAAAGCCGCCCGCCGTCCTTTGATCCTCACCATCCGCACCCGCGCTGAAGGCGGACAACTTCCTCATGGATTCAGCGAACAAGACAGGCTTCATTTGTTTCGTGCGGCTTTGTCCAAAGTGGAAGTGGTGGATGTGGAAGTCAGCGCCAATGACATCAACCACCACGTTGTCGCTGAAGCGCACAAGCGCGGCCGGTCTGTGATGCTGTCCTATCATGATTTCAAAAAAATTCCTTCTGACAAGGTTTTGGCTGGGATGGTCAGGAAGGGGTCGAGGATGGATGCGGACATCCTTAAAATCGCAGCCAAACCGCATCGTGCTTCGCATGTGGAAAGGTTCATGGATTTCTGCGACAGATCATCTTTCAAATATCGTGTTTTTATCCCCATGGGCCGGCTGGGCATACAATCCCGTATAAACGGCTTCCAATACGGATCCTGCCTTACTTACGGTTACATCCGCAAACCCCTAGCGCCCGGCCAAGTCCCTGTCGCTGAACTCGTCAAAGCCAATATAAAGGGATGAATAAGGGTGAATACGGATGAATAGGGGTGAATAAGAGAGAGTAGAGCAGAGTATAAAGGGAAAATCCTTTTGACCCTTATACATCCCAATTCAGCCCTTTTCATCCGTATTCATTTTTTTTACTAAACTCTTCATTGACAAAAATCAGCAAAAATCCGCCCATGATAAAGAAAATTGTGAGAGACAAAACAGCGCCTCGCAGGTTCCATAATTGGCTCACTATTCCGAAAAGCAAAGGGCCAAAAACAGCTGTGAGTTTTCCCACAATGCCGAAAAAGGAGAAAAACTCTGCGCTTTTTTCCACAGGGGTCAAGAGTCCCATCAATGACCGGCTGGCGGCTTGGCTGCCGCCCAAGACCAATCCCACGAATACACCCAATATCCAGAATTCTTTGTGTGATGTCATGGTGAAGGCCCAAAGACAAACACTGATATACACAATCAATGTGATAAAAATCACCGGCTTGTGCCGGATTTTATCAGCCAGCCATCCAAACCCCAATGCGCCTGCAAAAGCCACGGCTTGTATCATTAAAAAGCACATGATCAGCTCATCCGGTGTCATGCCCAATAATTGTGCGCCCACAACAGAAGCCATTAAAATAAATGTTTCAATGCCGTCATTATACACCACATAAGCCACTAAAAATTTTGTCAGATTTGCATATTGCCGGATATTCTTAAAAGTATCAAGAAGCCTTGACCAGCCTGTTTTTATGAAGACAAGGAGACGGGGAGAGGGGGAGACAGGGAGAGGGGGAGATGGGGAGAGAGGGAGGCAAGGAGAGGAGGGGGTCATTGGCTCATGAGACGCTTTTTCCTCTCTGATCCATAAGAAAAAGGGCAGCCCGAACACAAACCACCAGACTCCCACGCTCACCAAGCACCATCTGACAGGCAAAAAGTTTTCAGATGACAAATGAAACAAATCAGGAGATTTTATGATCAGCAGATTAAGCGCCAAGCACAGGCCCCCGCCAATATATCCGGCGGCCCATCCAAACCCGCACACACCTCCCATAAGGGAGGGTTCACAAAGGAAGGGAAGAAAAGCATTGTAAAAAATATTGCTGCTGGCAAATCCGATATTGCCGATGACA
>JANQER010000009.1 GCA_028278255.1 Elusimicrobiota bacterium
GCCAAGGGCGGATGCAAAAGCGCTGTTTCCCCGTCAGCAGCGGAACTTAAAAATCCTTTTGATATTCACGTGATTGTGGATGACAAAGCCCCTGTTGAATTGGCTGAGTCTTTGTCTGAATGGCAGGGTGACAGCGCCATAGCCAAGATCAGAATGATTTTCAGGCGCCAGCATCCGCAGGCGCGTATTCGCATGGTGTCATGCCACTCAAAGCAGGGGAAAAAGTTGATCAAGCAGCACAAAATAAAGCATCTTCCTTTTTATCTGTTGGGAAAAGATGTGGAAAAAGATTCAAGATTTAAACTCCTTTGGCCTCATTACTATGAAAAAACAAATGAGTCTTATTTTTTAAAGCCCGGACCTCGCACGTATCAGCCTTGGGTGCATCTCAAGCGCAAACGCAAAAAAGGCCGTGTGGACTTGTTCCTCAGCAGCCTGTCACCTTCTTCACTTCAGGCTGAGAAAGACATCATCAGCAGATTGATCAGCCAGCCGCGAAAACTGAGACTTCATTTTATTGTTCAGGAAACAAGCAAAGGCATTGCCAGCTGGGGCGGTGCGTCTGAAATCAAAGAGAATATCACCCGGCATTGTTTGTACAAATACATGTCTTTGGAAAAGTTTTCCGCGTACCTTGAATGCCGGGGAGAGAATTTAAAAGATGATTCTCTGGCGCAGACATGCCTTCAGTTGCTGAACCCTGCCAAGCGTGTCAGCAAATGCGTGAATAACAAGAAAACACTCAAATATCTGAAGAAAGACGCTCGCCTGGCTTTGGATCTCTCCATTGATTCCGGCCCTGTTATTTTCTATGAAAACCGCTTTGGTCCTTTCAGATTAAATTGACGCCGCCCTCACCCTTCGAGCCTTCGGCTCGAAGCCCTCTCCCTCAAGCGGGAGAGGGATGACAACTGATTTTTCCTTCAATATCCCTCTATGCCTATTTCGCCTATTTTTGCAACAGACGCTCTAAGAATTTACGACTAATTTACAAGTTGTTAAGATGTTGTTAAGATACAATGAGTATAATTTTCTCTGTTGTTAATACTATAAGTTTATAGATGATTAAGGGCAGAGATGATGAAGAAGGGGATTGTTTGTTTGACATTGTTTTTTTACACAGCAACTTATGTGCTGTGTCCTTGGGTGGAAGCTGGTTTTTGGCAGGAGCGACGGGAGAATGTGAATGCTGTCATTCGTGAGCAAAAAGCAGTGCAGCAGCAAATGGCGCATTTGCCTTCACCTGTGCCAGGGATTGCTCAAAGTATTCCCATGCCGCAGGCGTTGTTGGCGCAGTCTGCTTTTTCTCAGCCACCTGGGTCTTCCCAGGATTTTTTTCAGCAGCATCAGGATGTCCTTAAACTGATCCCTCCCCAATACGGCACAATCCGCAAAATCACCACTGGCCATCAGTCTGCCGTTATCGGTCACCGGTTTTCAAATCAAAAATCTCCTATTGTTATTCACATCCAGGATATTCATCAAAACTTGGAAGCGCAAAAAAACATTGCGCAAATTATTCAGCATGTGATCAATAAATGTCCTGCAGCGTCCAAGGCTGATTTGGTGGTGGGCTTAGAGGGCGCGTTTCAAGCTTTTGATTTGAACCGCTTCCGCAACATTCCTCAAAAAAATGCCATTCGAATGGCTGCTGACAGCTTGCTGACAGAAACGAAAATCTCCGGGCCCATTCATGCGGCATTGACCAGCCGTCAAGAGATTCCGCGTTTTATTGGGATTGATCATGCTGATCATTATCACAAAAATGTGGCAGCTTACAAACAGTCTGTGCCATTGGCAGACAGCTATCAGGAAATATGCCTTGAGTGGAACAGCAGTATTTCGTCTGATAAAGAAAAATCACTCAATCCCGCATTAAAGAAATTTGATCAAACGGTGCAAGCATACCAGCAAAAAAAACTTTCCTTAAAACAATATATCCGCTGTTTGTCTGAACACATAACAGACTCCAGTCCGCAGATTCAATGCTTTTTGTCTGCGTTGGACAAAGAGGCGCAATTGGATTTTGCGCTTGTGCAAAAACAAAAGAACAAGCTGATCCGTGAATTGGCAGGCAAAGCGCATGAACAGAATTTACAGCATCTCATGGGCATGAGTCTGGCCTATCGTTCAGGCCAAATCAGTTATGCGGCTTTTTATCGGGCATTACAGGGTTTGTGCGCGCAGAGCCGCGTGGATCTGTCTGCATACCCGGAAATGGAAAAATTTATTGATTACGTTCTTTTGTCGGACAAGATCAAAGCCGCGGCGCTATCCCGGGAAACGGCACAGGCTGAAAAGCAGGCTTATCAGCAATTGATTATAACCAAAGAAGAATCCGGCCTGATTCAAGAATCAAAGCAAGTTTATCTGATACAAAAATTACTGGATTTCGCTCTCACCCCTGAAGAATGGAAAGAATATCAAACCACAGTTCAAAGTTCAAAATCCAAAATCAAAAATCCAAAATCAAAAATCAAAAATCTAAGCATGGATTTGTCTGGTTTTGAGGCTTTTTTTGATTACGCTGAAAAACGAAACAGTTCTATGGTGGACAATTTAACGGACAAACTGCTTTTCAATCAAAAATCGGTCGCTGCGCGGCGACACTTCTTGCTGGCGCAGTCGCAAATCAAAAATCAAAAATTCCCAAACCCCTCTGTGGCGATTCTGGTGGCCGGCGGTTTTCATTCTCAGGGCATAGAGGATCTGCTGGCTGAAAAAGGCTATGCATGCGTGACGGTGGCCCCCAAAATCACCAAAGCCCCTGCAGGAAAAGCCAGCGCTTATTTGGATGCATTCACCAGGGACAAGACGCCTCTTGAGGAAATATTCGAGGGAGAAGAACTTTTTGTGCCAAAGCACCCGTTTCCACAGCCAGTGCAGTTCAGCCATTTAACGCGCACCGCTGCAGCCGCTGCATTGAGTGAAGGGGAGGATTGTGCCCGGACTCTTATTCAGGAACACGCTAAAGGAAAGGTACGGAATGCTTTGTCACGGGTGTCAGTGTCTGTTAAACAGAAAATGGCAAAGATCAAAATGGTTTTTCAGAAAAATGTATATGAAGTCATATGCCAAAAAACCAAAAATAATAAGTGTGAATTCACAGAAAAACGCATTTCATCTAATCGCCCTTCTTTTGTCAAAGCAACTGTTGCTTTTCTAAGAACAGCAGGATTTAACGTGAGCACAGCCATTGTAATGAGTTTGGTTCTTTTAACCGCCACAATGGGAGAATCTCATGCCCAGTCTCCTGGAATTCCTGTTAGAGACGATTTTCCACCAGTGACCCAGGTTGCCGGGATTGATTTAGCGCCATTGATGCCGTTTATGTTTCCTGGCGCAAATATCAAAACAGTGTCAAATATGTCAAATCATGAACCACTTTCGTGGGGGCAATGGGCTTGTGTTTTAGTGCCCTCAGTCGGCTTGGCCGCAATCCAGTTGGCCACATTACAGAAAGACCCTTATGGCAGAGGCCGCGACTTGAGTCTTTTATGGGGGACTGAATTGGCTCTAAATGTATTTGGAAGTATGAGTATCAGCGGGGCGCGGCAGCCTGACCGGAAGTTGAATAAGTTTGTGCGGGATGATATGACTTGGAAGGCTTTTGGAACGCTTTTGCGGTTTGAGGCAAAGAATATGATGCTCAGGTATCCTCAGTTTAAGAAAGAGGGCAAGCTTCTTAAATATCTTCCGTTTCTGAAAAATAGGAGGTCAACAGTCCCTATTGGCAGATTGCTTGATATAGTAGGTGCCAGTATTAACAAAAACATTGACATTCACAAGGGACCGTTTGATACATTGGAAGTGCCTGTGGGATTTGCCAATTTTAGTTTGAATTTATTCAACCGTTCTGAAAAACAATGGCTCATAGAACCCAGTGTGTCATTGATTTCTCTTTTTGGCACTTTGAACTATCTGCTCCAAGGCTATCGTCTTGATCCAAAACTATCCTTCACTTATCTGACGCCTGTTTTTATTGCAGGCCATGGAAAGGGGGACAAAGAGGAGGACAAACATCAGCTTAAGCTGTTTTTTGGCGCATTTTCATTTGAACAAGGCATTCAGGCAGGACTAACCTTTGGGAGGAATGTGGGTCTCAACAATATCCTTTTTTTTGATAAATTCGGACACTTGCGCGAGCTCACTTTGTCACATGAATTTGCCCATATTCTGGACGGAAATTTTTTTAATCCCATTACCGCGCCTATTGAAAAATATTTAACTGATAAACATCATGGATTTTCTGCATTGGATATTCAGCATGATTTGAACTTTATCTTGATGGGCGTGATTGGAGCTGCTATGCTGGCTCTAGGCGGCGATACGGATCTGTCTGATGAACTTGCCGGGCCTTTTGAAGTGCCAAAGGAACATCGTAAAAAACTTCCTGAAAAACTCCCTGGATTTTTGTCTGTTGTGTTCTTGAATGTGCTGCCAGGGCTGGCAGGGATTGTGTTTTTGGGGATGTTTCATTGGGTCTCAATGGGGATTGTTTTTCTGTCTTCAGTGGCGGTATTGTCCTATCTTATCCGTTTAGGCGCGTGGCTTATGTTTGTTGGTTTTGGCGGGAAAGGGGGATTGGCATGGGGACGTTTCGGTTTATCAGACGGGATGCGATATAAAGTTTTGCCTGGTTTGAAAAAGAGGATTCAATGGACAGGATTGTTTTCATTTTTAGGACGCGCATTGGAGATTGTGCGCCAGGATCTTTTAAAAAGTGTTGAGGTGCATGAGCTGGCGCATGTGAAAGGCGCAGGAGAATGGGGCGCCACATGCGCGTGGTTTAAGCACAAAACATTCTTTGGTTTTTTGTCTTTGCTGAACCTGCCCATGCGTTTGGCCGGAGATTTTATTGATCAGACTGTACGCTCTGTTTTCCAAATATCTCCTGAAAAAGCTGCCACACACCTGGCCAAAGACATGGCTGCCACCGCCCAGGGGCGTGTGATATATGGGTCAAGAAAGAATTTACAGAAAAGGATTGAACGCTTGTTCCCTGGGGTGTATTCTCAACTGCCTTCTTCTGAGAACAATGGCCCGGACACTGATATCAGGTTTCAGCAGGCTTTTGAACAAGCCCTTGAAAAGCATTTTTCTGTAACGCTTTCCCCGGAGCAACGCTATTGGCTGATGCGCCGAACACTTCAACAATACACGAAGTCTCTGTCATTATTTGCCGCTTTTAAGGCGCTGTTTAAGTCGCCTCAAGGTTTTATTGTGTGGGTGGACAGCAGTTATAAGGATTTGTCAGGTTTTGTTCGAAAAATTAAGGCGCAAACACCCAAAGATCAAGTTTTTGTGTGGATGGTGAGGGATGAAGAGAAAAAGCATGAACTTCAGGATATTTTAAAGAAACAGGGTACGCGTGGTACAATATCCATTTCTCCCCATGCTGTTGTGTATTTGCCCGGGATAGGGGATATGGGGTTTGATCCGTCACAGGCTGAGGTTTTGGTCACGCAAGACACGCCTCTAAAGAAGATTTCTTCCTGGCATTTTATACTGCCCCATGGCATGGTGGTGTTGCGAGAAAGGCTTAAAAAGAACAGTGTTTTTCAAAAGGCTGTTTTCTTTTTTGTTGAGTTTCTCAATCAAATGACTATTAAGATGAGAACTTCATTTGAGTTAAATGAGTCTATCAGAATTTCGCGCAAACTGGCACAATTTGCCTGATCAACGGCTGAAGCGTTGCATGTAATTCAAATAACACGTATACAATTTGTAAACAAATCAATTTAACCGTAATATTTTGACACTTTAGCACAAAAACATGACGCAGTTTCTGGTTTTTGTAGTTGCCTGATTTATCAGGCGTATTTCTTAATAGCAAATAATCAATTTTAAAAAACGCCCAATAAATTGGGCAATTACCCAAATGCCTTGTTTTTGTGCTAAAGTGTCATTGTTTTCAAATACCACTCGGGGGAGTGGAAAAAAGAGTGGGAATCAAAAAGTTGAAAATGCAAATTGCAATGAGATTGTTCCTAGGATCTATCTCTTGTTTGATTATTGTATCTTGGTCATTTGGTTATTATTTGGTTATTGTTTCTTGGAATTTGATTATTTCCGGTTCATCAGGGTTAGGATTTGTTTCTAAAAAGGGAGGATTATCATGCAGTCACGAGTGAAATATCTTGTGGGGGATAAGGGCTTCATTAATGGCCGGCTGTTAAAAATTCTCAAAGCTGCTCTTGCTGTAACGCTGTCTGTTTGTCTGAGCGTTCCCCTGTCATGGGCAGGTGCGCCTGCGCAGGTCAATTATCAGGGGAAATTGGCAAATGCAGCCGGCAATCCCATTACCAATGCGGCCCAGACAATCCGGGTACAAATATTTGATCAATCTGCAGGCGGGGCTAGTGTTTTTGGGCCTGAAATCCATACAGTGAGCGTGTCCAATGGGCTTTTTAGTCTGCCAATCGGGTCTATTGCCAGCGGGTTGGGCACAGCTTTGCGAGGCGGCACAGACCTGTATTTGGAAATCACCATAGATCCGGGTTTGGGCTCAGAAGCAGTGCTGGCCCCGCGCCAAAGACTGGTGGCAGCCCCGTATGCTTTGGCAGTGGCAGCTGAGAGCGTGGGCACAACAGAATTGTCAGATGATGCTGTGACCGGCGCCAAAATAGAGGACGGGACCATCACCAATGCAGATATTAATGCCGGTGCAGCCATAGAGGCGAGCAAATTAACAGGCGTGCTGACCACAGGCGGGACCAGAACAAATGCCAATTTAGACACCTTAACAGCCGGCCCAGCCAGTGATGCAGACGCATTGCATACACATTCAGGCTTAACCCCGGCAGATCATGCAGACACGCATGCGCCTGCAGGCACAGACAGTTTGGAAAGTGTGTATACGAGCCTCTCCACAGACCAAACCATTAGTGGATTAAAAACATTCAATCCGGATGCGCCTGGTGTGCCATTTGCGTTAGGCGCAAATGCGCAGAACCAGCTGGTCACAGGATTAAATGCAGATTTACTGGACGGGCAAACAGCAGCTGATTTTGCATTAAGCGCGCACAACCACAGCGCAGGGAATATTACATCTGGCATACTGGATTTAACGCGCGGCGGCACAGGCGCTGATTTGAGCGCCACAGGCGGGGCCAATCAGTTTGTGAGGCAGAGCACATCCGGCGGCGCCTTCACAGTGAGCGCGATCACAGACGCTGATGTGCCGGATACCATCACAGCCAGTAATTATCTGCCATTAACAGGTGGTGATGTGAATGGCCAGTTGTCTATTATTGGTGGGAATAACTTATGTTTGGGCGGGGTGTGTGAATCCTCCTGGCCCAGCAGCGGCGTGTGGACGGATTTGATAGGGGCCATTCAATATGATGGACAAGTGGGAATTAATAAAGTGCCGGCTTATGCTTTGGATGTGGATGGCTCTGTGAATGTGACAGCTTCCAACAGCTTGTGTATTGACGGCGACTGCCGTGGTTTTTGGCCGTGGACAGAGACGGTGAATATTCCGAATCCCGGGGACACAGGGATTTATTTTTCAGCCGGGATCGGCAATGTGGGCATAGGCGGTCTGCCTGGGACTGAAGCGCTGACTGTTGCGGGCAATATTGCTGTGGCCGGTACAGTGGACGGGTATGATTTGAGCGTGTCCGGACCTGTGTGGGACAATGATTTGGTCAATGACAGTGTGGAAGCGTCGGAATTGACATCCCTTTTCACAGGCTCAGCCGGATTACTGCGCAAAATTGATGCTGACACTTATGACACATTGGGTTCATTGTCAGGAGGAACATGGCTCACTGAAGACAATACTCTGACAGCCGGCCATTTGGGCACAGGGTCAGTGGGAGCAGATGAGGTAAGCGCCGGCGCTGTGGGATCCAGTGAATTGGCCTGCAGCAATAACAATGAGTTATTAAGAGGCGGAACAGCAGGGTGCATAACATATGACAATTGGGACACTGCTTTTGGCTGGGGAGATCATTCGTCAGCCGGGTATTTAACATCAGAATCACAAAATGTTTTTACAACCATCGTAGTTGAGGGCACAGATCCTGTGGCCGGGAATCCGAATGATACATTAACTCTCGTAGAAGGAACAAATATAGATTTTGATGGTTTAACTGGTAATCGGATCAGAATAGATGCTTTATTTACGGACACAAACACAAATGCCGCAACGATATGCGCAGGCGGAGAGTTTTTAAATGGGGATGGAACATGCGATCCGGTTGTTGCAGACACAAATGCAGGGACCATATGTGATGATGATGCAGGAGTTGTTTTGGCTGGAGATGGAACCTGTCAAGACAATATAGTAGTTGGTGGCAATTCTGATAAAACAATAAATATTGATTATAACGGTAGCTCTAGTACTATTGAAGCGACGCATAATAACGGTGGACGAGCTGTTTATGGAATCACTAAAAATGGCGGCAAAGCTATTGAAGGGTGGGCCTCTAATGGGAGTAATGCATATGGCCTTTATGGCTGGGCAAATGGCGCATCTACCAATTATGCTGTTTATGCATCTGCAAATAGCGGAACTTCTTATGGTATTTGGGCATCAGGAGGCACTTATGCCGGTTATTTTAGCGGAAATCTTCATGTGACAGGAACAGCTTCAAGGCCAGGCGGAGGCGCTTGGACTGATTCTTCTGACAAACGGTTGAAAAAGAACATCAGGCCTTTGGGAAGCACCTTGGATAGGATACTTCAGCTGCGCGGTGTGGCTTATGAATGGAAAAAACCAGAAGAGCATGGGAACTTAACAGGTCCTCAAATCGGCATGATTGCGCAGGAAGTGGAAAAAGTTTTTCCGGAGTGGATCAGCACAGGAAATGACGGCTATAAACTAATGGGCATCAGAGGGTTTGAGGCCTTGACAGTGGAAGCTTTGCGTGAGCTTAAAAAAGAAAATGATGAATTGAAAAAAGAAATAGAGCTTCTAAAAAAGGCTATTCAAAAATTGTCAAAATAAAAAATATGGCTGAAGCGTTGCATGTAGTCTTAAGTTAACAGCCATTTAAATCAATTTAATTGTTTTTTTCCTATCTAACCACTCTGGGGGAGTGAAAAAATGAGGGGGAGGGATTCTTTTGTATACCTTTATATATACTTATATAAATGGTAGTAGGGTAAAAAAGTCAGTGAAGACTTTTTTGGCTGTTATACTGTCTGTATGTCTTGTTGTCCCGCCGGTTTATGCTGATGCCCCAATGGAGATTAATTACCAAGGGAAATTGGCTTTCCCGGATGGAACCCCCAGGCATGGGACTTTTGGCATTCAATTCAGAATATTGGATGATGACAACCCCGGGCCGCCGGAAAACGTTTTGTATGACAGCACGCATCCCAATGTGACGGTCACGCAGGGATCCTTTCATGTGGTTTTAGGTGCAGCGCCTCTTGCTTCGTTTCCTGCCAATTTGTTTGCGCAATATCCAAATCTTTATCTTGAAATCACGGTCAATGGCACAACCTTGGCGCCCAGACAAAAGCTGGTGGGATCCCCCTATGCTTTGTCAGTGGCGCAGAACACTGTCGGCACAGATGAAATCATTGATTTATGAACAAGGTGGCGCCCGCCCCGG
>JANQER010000434.1 GCA_028278255.1 Elusimicrobiota bacterium
GGGGGCTTGGTGGCAGCTATCGCAGGCTGGGGCAATGTCATGAAGCTGAAACCTATTACAAAAAGGCTTTAAAATTATTTCAAAAAGTCCAAGACCACAGAGGCATTGTTATGGCCTATTTGGGCTTGTCCCGCGTGCAAAAACACAAAGAACAAAGACATGCATTCATCAACAAAGCCCTTAGCCTGGCCCGTGAGGGACGGCTCCCCTATGAAACAGCTTTAAGCCAATGGGAAAAATCCCCGTCACCCCTGACCTCCCCGTCTGCTCTGTCTGTCTTTGCCAAATTGGGAATCCCGTCTTCAGTTCCGCCTCGCTGGAAAGACCTGCCATAACCCGGATGAACCGGGAATGCAAAATTTAAAATCTCCAAACAGCCTCTTTTGTCAGCCTCAAAAAAGTTATGGGGTTTGATCTTTGTTCATGTCATTGGCCAGGAGGATGGCTTCGGCGATTTCTTTGACGGGCTTGCGTCTGTCCATGCTTTGTTTTTGAATCCTTTTAAAGGCTTCGGGTTCTGAGATGGCATTGTTTTTCATGAGAATATTTTTAGCGCGTTCCACGACTTTGCGGGTTTCCAAGGCTTCCTGGGCTTCCAGTTTTTCTTTAAGAAGCACGGTGTTTTCTATGGCAGACGCACATTGGTTGGCCACGGTTTGAAGAAAGGAAATGTCTTCTTTGTTAAAAGAATCAGAATAGCTGTTAATGACGCCAATGGGTTTGTCTTTAAACATCATGGGAACTGACAGCATGGCTTTTAACTCCTCAGAATGAGCGATATCCGGGAACGAATAACGTTTGTCCTGCCGGACATCCGGCACAAGCACAGGCGCTTTTTTGAGAATGGCTTGGCCTGAAACGCTGTCCTTGATTTTGACAGGGGGTTTGTTGCGGTATGAGTCGGACATAGATTGTGTGGCGGCAATGTGCAATTCGTTTTTTTTGTCATCCAAAAGCATCACAGAGCAGATTTTGGATTTCAATAAAGAAGCTGTCATGGACACGATTTTTTGAAGAATGTCATCAAGAAAAGGAGATGATGTCACGGTGTGAGAAACAGCCGACAATGTTTCCAAAGTTTGTGATCGGCGTTTTGTCTCTTCAAAAAGGCGGGCATTCTCAATGGCTTTGCCGGTTTGCCGGCCAATGGTGGAAAGCGTTAAAAGTGTTTGGTCCGGGTATTTGTGCTGTTTCCTGTGCTGGACATTGATGACGCCCACGACTTTTTGCCGTATCTGGATTGGCACAGACAAAAACGCTTCATATTTGTCTTCCGGCAGGCTTTGAAAAAACTTGAACCTGTGGTCTTGATGCGCTCTTTGGGCAATAGCCAGTGGCTTGTGATGCTGCGCCACCCAGCCTGTGAGCCCTTCCCCCATTTTTAAACGGATATGGCCTATTTCTTGTGCATGCGGGGTTTTGGAAGCGGACAACACCAAACTGGATTCATCAGGCTCATATAAATAGAGAAAGCACGCATCTGCTTTGGTGACTTTGCTGACCAAGGAGATGACTTCTTGAAGGATGGTTTTCAAGTCCAGGGAAGAACCAATAATATCCGTGATTTTATGAAACAAATCCAATTCTTCAGAAGGTTTCATGTAATGAGAACTTTTTTTTGATGGTGGCATAAGAATCCTCTTTCCCAACACACTTTATTTGCTGTCAATTAATTTACAAACTTTTTCACAATTGTGTCAAATAGCGTTTTGCAGGGGACAGTTATTGTCCCCTGCAAAACCGCTTTTATGCTAAAAGGTTAAAATCATTTCAAAAGCAATGATGCTTTGAGAATCTTGTGTCATGCCTTTATCATCTATAAATGGCTGACGATTTGACAGGTCATGTCGCCATTCCAGACGCTTAATCATGCTGTCCTTTTTGTTTTGAAATGTCAGAGTCAATTCATTGACCACTTGGCCGCCTATGGTCCCTTGTTCATTGGCTGCCAGCCCCAGTTGTGATCCATCAGTGTCATCAAAATTCTCATAGCGCAGTGCTATTGAATTTTTTTCGCATAGCCGTATGACGGCATAGGCAGCAACGCCCATCCATGTGGATTCGTCTCCAGGTGTAAGAGCTGAAGCGCCTTCTTCGCTGCCATAAACCCCATTGGCTTTTAGCGTGAGTTTTTCAGATACTGTTAAATCTGCCGATAGGGTGACAGCCCCCTTCCCAGAACCTTCCTGCCCTGTTTCAGGTCCGTAGATGCCGGCCAAGTAAAAGGAAAGAGAATCACTGGGCGTGAAACCCAAGCCACCAATAAAAGATTTGCTTTTGTTATTGTCTGTGAGATTGTCCCACCCATTGACCACCCCAAGCGCGAATTCATGCTTGGCGCTGGCTTTGTAATCATATTTCACGCCAGTATGTGTGAAGGGAATGGAGTACCCAAACAGATAGCTTCTTGAGAAGTTGTCATTGTTTCCGGATTCAATTACTTCACGACCCAGCAGTGTGGCCCATTTGCCGGCAGTCAGATGACCTTTTTCAAATGTGGGACAGGGCGCAGTGATATAAGCTTGCTGAAGGTCAATTTGCAGGGCTGCATTGGTAAAACCTGCAGATTGTGTCCCGGCGGCATCGCTGCCATAATCCACATCAATCCTATAGTCGACGTTGTTTGAAGTCCCTTCCCACACAATTTCAGCGGCTTGGATAGTGAAGTTGTTGTGTGTGCGGTCAAACACGCGCAAGTCATTTGTGTGATTTATTGGTTTGTTAAAGTTATAATTGTATCCCACATCAATAAAACCACTCACGTTTGGTCCTTGCGCAAAAAGATGGCCCAGAGGCATTGTCAATATTGCCCCGCTTAATAAACAAACTCTCAATCCATAGATGATCGTTTTCATTTTAGTCTCCTTCGTATATAATAATAAATATAACAAGGGCGTCCGCATGGCCGGATGTTTCGCGAACGCCCTTGTTCTGTTTGCCTGGAAGGCAAAAAAAAAGTCCTCCCCGTGGCTTGTCACGAGAAGGACAACTTTGTCCAAATTTTATGCTGTGGTTGCTTTTTTGCAAAACATCATTGTTTTGCAAGCGTCATTGCATTGTGTATATCATACCAGAATAAAAAAATATGTCAAGAAAAATTTGACAAATTTTTTTTTTGTGGTATAATGAAAACAACACAAAGAAGTGATCAGCTCTCAGGACAATGATGTCTGTTTGAGACAATAAGTCAGCAATGACTGAGCAGGCGGGTTTTCCTGAGACAAAGCAGTCTCGATTTTTGAGCGAATGAACGCTCATGGAATCGAGGCTTTTTTTTTGCCTTTCAAAACCCTGCCCGAATAAAAATAAATGAAATTGTCGTAGGGGCGGGCCTTGCGTCCGCCCGAAAGGAGGATTTATGGTATGGAAAAAATTGCCGTTTTGGTTATTTGCGGCGCTTTTGACAAGCGCTGTCACGGCCAGCATTGTTCATGCTGAGGAACCCGGACCTGTGCCCGGGCCTGGGATTGTGTCAGTCATGGAATCACCAGAGGCGCTTCCCGTAGACAAGGCAGACACGGCTTGGATCATGGTGTCTGCGGCGCTGGTATTTTTTATGCTGCCTGGCCTGGCTTTTTTCTATGGAGGCTTGGTACGCAAGAAAAACATCCTATCTATATTGATGCAGTGCTTTATGGCTGCCGGTTTGATCACGATTCAATGGGTGATTATAGGATACAGCCTGTCTTTTGGTCCGGATGTAGGAGGTTTTATTGGAAGCCTCAAATGGCTGGCTTTAAAGGGCGTGGGTTTGTCGCCCAGTCCGGATTATGCCTCAACAGTGCCGCACCAGGCATTTATGATCTATCAAGCCATGTTTGCCATTATCACACCGGCCTTGATCTTAGGGGCTTTTGCAGAGCGCATGAAGTTTTCCACATTTTGTGTGTTCATTGTGTTATGGGCCACCTTTGTTTATAACCCGGTGTGTCATTGGGTGTGGGGCGGCGGATTCTTGGGCAAAATGGGCGCTTTGGATTTTGCCGGCGGCGCTGTTGTTCACATAAATGCCGGGGTGGCTGCTTTGGTCACAGCGCTGATGCTGGGAAAAAGAAAAGGATACCCCCACCGGATGTCTCCGCCGCACAATCTGCCTTTTGCTGTGCTGGGCGCTGGTATTTTGTGGCTGGGTTGGTTTGGTTTCAATGCCGGCAGCGCGTTGGAATCAGGGGCAGTGGCTGTGAATGCTTTTGTGGTGACGCATGTGGCAGCGGCTTCGGCAGGGCTGGCTTGGGCGCTTTTGGATTGGTTGTTTAATTCAAAACCCACTCTTCTGGGAATGATCACAGGTGTTGTGGGCGGGTTGGTGGCCATTACACCAGCTGCTGGATTTGTGGATGTGTCCGGCGCCATATGGATAGGTTTGGGATGTTCTGTGATTTGCTATATATCTGTTACCTTGATCAAGACCAAATTGGGTTATGATGATTCATTGGATGCTTTTGGCGTTCATGGCGTGGGCGGTATGTGGGGGGCATTGGCCACTGGAATATGGGCCACCACCGCAGTGAATGCCGGCGGCGCCAATGGGCTGCTGCATGGCAACCCAGTTTTGCTATGGATCCAAATCAAAACCGTGATCATTACAGTGGTTTATTCTTTGGTGATCACGTTTGTTCTTTTAAAGGTTTTGGATTGGGTGATGGGACTGCGCGTGACAGATCATGAAGAAAGAATGGGTCTTGATTTGTCCGAACATTGTGAAGCAGGATATACAGTATTGGACTAAAAGAAAACTCTAAATCCTAAATCCGAAATTCTAAACAAAAAGAAAAAAGAGAAATTTAAAATCAAAAGCGGTTTGGTTTTGAGCATTGATTTTTTTAATTTTGATTTTTTTGTTTAGGATTTAGAGCTTAGAGTTTAGGATTTGTATTTAAAATGGAGGATTTATGAAATATATTATTGCGATTATTCAGCCGGACAGAATGGATGAGGTTCTGCGTCTTTTGGACGAAAAAGGTGTTCATTTGGTCACTGTGTCACAGGTGATGGGGCATGGCAGGCAGAAAGGCGCATCTGAGGTTTATAGAAGCCATAAAGAGTCAGGCAGGCTTCTTAAAAAAGTCAAAATTGAGACAGCGGTAAATGATGACTTTGTCAAACCGGCTGTTGAGGCTATTACGCAAGGCGCCAAAACAGATGAAGGCAGTATTGGTGATGGCAAGATATTCATCCTGGACATGGCGGACTGTATTCGTATTCGTACAAACGAAACCGGTCCGTCAGCCATAGGCTGATGGGATTGTTTTGGCAGGGGGCACATATAGGTGTCCCCTGCCAGCTGGCCGGATAAAAAAAACCTTGACATATTAGTAAAATTAATATATACTAAATATAGTAGCATAAAAATTAATACAAAAAAGGTCGGTTTTTTATGA
>JANQER010000039.1 GCA_028278255.1 Elusimicrobiota bacterium
CCGGTTTTTGACCAATTCCAGATAATCATCGCAAAATTCTGCCCAAAAGAAAGATTCTGTGTGCTGCAAAGATTCCGCCCAGTCATATCGTTCAAATGATTTTGTACAAAAAGACACCAGTTCTTTGAGCCTGGCCATAAAACCTTTGTCCAATTCACACACAATGGCCTCTGGTCCGATTTTTTCCGCCGGGATATCCCCCAGCCTGTCAAAAACAAATTTGCCGGCATTGAAGATTTTTGTCACCAGTCTTTTGCCCACTTTAAAAACAGTTTCATCAAAAGCTGTGTCAACCCCTGCTCTGGCGCGTGCCGCCCAGTACCGCACGGCATCTGATGAATAGGATTCCAGCAAATGCATGGGCGTCACCACATTGCCTTTGCTCTTGCTCATTTTTTTCTTGGCGGGATCCAATACCCATCCGCTGATCACCACATTTTTCCAAGGGATTTTTTTCTCGTGCAGCCAGGCTTTTGTGATGGTGTAAAAAGCCCATGTGCGGATGATTTCATGCGCCTGCGGACGCACATCCATGGGAAAAATATTGTGATGTTTGTCCGGCGTGAATTCCCAGCCGGATGAAATTTGCGGGGTCAAAGAGCTTGTGGCCCAGGTGTCCTGCACGTCTTTGTCGCCCGCAAATCCATTGGGCTTATTGCGCTGGGATTCTTCATATCCCTTTGGTGTGTCTGTTAAAGGGTCAATGGGAAGCTCTTCTTTCGACGGCAAAATAGGAGAATCATATTTGGGATTCCCTTGATCATCCAAAGGATACCACACTGGGATAGGAACGCCGAAATGTCTTTGACGGCTGATGCACCAGTCTTGATTCAGGCCACGGACCCAGCTTTTATAGCGTTCAATCATATAATGAGGGTGCCATTGGATTTTATCGCCTTGATGAATTAAATCTTCCTGATGGTCCAGTAATTTGATGAACCATTGCCTGGTGGGCAAAAGTTCAAGAGGTTTGGATCCTTTTTCATAAAACTTAACAGCATGTGTGATATGTTTGGGCTGTCCGTCAATGGCCTGAGCGGCTTGAAGAAGCTCGACCATTTTGGCCCTGGCTTTGGTCATGTCCAAGCCAACCAGCTGTTGATACGCTGCATTGGCTGTGTCTTGGCTCAGGCTCTCCCATCCTGGATCGCCAAATACAATGGATTCTATTTTTCCGGCTGGATTGATGATTTGCCGCAGAGGGAGTTTGTATTCGCGCCACCATTCTACGTCTGTGATGTCGCCAAAAGTACAAACCATCACAATGCCGGTGCCTTTCTCCGGATCAACGCGCTTGTCAGCCAAAATGGGAACAGGCGCTTTGAAAACAGGTGTAATGGCTTTTTGATTGATCAAATATTGATACCGGTCATCTTCCGGATGAACCATGACAGCCACGCAAGCAGCCAAAAGTTCAGGACGCGTGGTGGCAATGAGCATGTCATTTTCATTTTCCACGCCAAACTTGAGATTGTAGAAAGCGCTGGGAGCCTCTCTGTCTTCGACTTCAGCTTGTGCAATGGCTGTTCGGAAGGAGACATCCCAGAGAGCCGGAGAAGTTGTTTGGTAAATGTGGCCGTCCTCAAAAAGTTTTAAGAAGCTGAGCTGATTGATCCGGCGGCAATGGTCATTGATGGTGGCATATTCCAGATTCCAATCCACGCTCAACCCAATGGTTTGCCAGAGTTTTTTAAAAGCTTTTTCATCTTCAGCTGTGGCCAAATGGCAGAGTTTAATAAAATTTTTCCGGCTGACAAAATCCGAAGGCCCTTTGGCGCCGGGCTTGGGTTGATATTCCGGCTGATAAGGCAGAGACGGATTGCACCTGACATTGTAAAGATTTTCCACGCGTCGTTCTGTGGGCAGCCCATTGTCGTCCCATCCCATGGGATAAAAAATATTCATCCCGCGCATACGGAAAAAACGCACAAGCAAATCCTGATGCGTGTAGCTGAATACATGTCCCACATGCAGCGACCCGCTGACTGTGGGCGGGGGTGTGTCCACCACAAAAGTCTTTTCTCTTGGCTGGGAAGGGTCCCATTTGAATAAATCCCATTCTTCCCAGAGTTTTTGCCATTTGTGTTCAGCGTCTATGGCATTATAATGTTGATCACTCATTGTTTTCCCTTGTCTCAAAATGTGTTTTAAAGAACACATTATAGCTTCCTTGGTTCAGTTAATCAACCCAAACTATTGTTTTTAAAAAGTAACTTAACCTTTCATTGAAGTACACTATTATATTTAGTAATATAAAAAAATAATTGTTGTAGGGGCGGACCCCTGTGTCCGCCCGTATTGTTAAATGGGGGGGGGAGTCTAATATTCAATGAGAAAATTCAAAAAAGTGGTTGTGGCTTATTCAGGCGGATTGGATACTTCAGTGATGCTTCAGTGGGTCAAGGAAAATTATCAATGTGAAGTGATTGCCTGTTGTGTGGATGTGGGACAGACAGAGGATTATCCCGGGCTGAAAAAACGTGCTTTGGCCACAGGCGCGTCAAAATGTTATGTGATTGATGCGCGCAAAGAATTTGTCACGGATTATCTTTGGCCGGCCGTGAAATGCGAGGCCATTTATGAAGGACGGTATTTGCTGGGCACGTCTTTGGCCAGGCCGATTATTGCGGAAAAAGTGATTCAAGCGGCGCGAAAAGAAAAAGCAGATGCTGTGTCTCATGGGGCCACAGGCAAAGGCAATGACCAAGTCAGATTTGAATTGACTTTCAAAGCGTTGGCCCCGGATTTGGGGATTTTAGCGCCTTGGCGGGAATGGGATTTTAAGGGCCGGGAAGATGAAATACAATATGCCAAAAAGCACAATATCCCTGTGACAGTGACAAAATCCAAGCCCTATTCTTCAGATGCCAATTTATGGCATATTTCTTATGAAGGCGGGGTGTTGGAAGATCCTGCCCATCCTTACAAAGAAGACATGTTTGAGCTGACCGTGTCTCCTGAAAAAGCACCAGCCACAGGAGAAATATTGTCTATCGGGTTTCAGCAAGGCATTCCTGTGTCAGTGAATGGCCGGAAAATGGACCCGGTGGCTTTGGTGCAGACTTTGAATAAAATAGCCGGCCGGAACGGCGTGGGCCGAATTGATATTGTGGAAAACAGACTGGTGGGCATTAAATCCAGAGGCGTGTATGAAGCGCCGGCCGCCACTGTGCTGTATTTTGCGCACAAGGAATTGGAGTCTTTGGTGCTGGACCGGGACACTGCCCATGCCAAGGAATTGATCAGTCCTCAATATGGAGAGCTTGTGTACAACGGCTTGTGGCATGCGCCTTTAAAGAGAGCCATGGACTCTTTTGTGAATGAGACGCAAAAACAAGTGACTGGCTCTGTTAAAATAAAGCTTTATAAAGGGAATATGATTGTCCAAGGAAGAACATCCCCCTACACGCTTTATTCGGAAAAGCTGGCCACGTTTGAAAAAGAGGAAATTTACAATCAAAAAGACGCGGAAGGTTTTATCAATTTATTCGGATTACCGTTAAAGGTGCGGGCTTTGTTGAGGCAGGGGAAATGAAAAAGAAACTCATCACGGAATGTTATGAAAGATGGGAAGGTTCGGATCGGTCTTTTGACCGGCAATTCTGGAGCCTTCAAAAAGAGGAAATGATTTTTCAGGCTGCAGCTGATCTCATTTGTGATTATTGGTTGATCCGGACCGGACATGCTCACGAACCCAGACTTCAAAGAACTGTTGAAAATTTTCAACGAATATAAAGTGCGATATTTGGTGGTTGGCGGTTATGCGGTCATGAAATATGCTGAACCGCGCTATACCAAAGATTTGGATTTATGGATTGCCATTGATCCCGAAAACGCTTCCGCTGTTTATACGGCTTTACGGAAGTTTGGCGCTCCGTTGGCCAATTTGACCCCCGAAGATTTTTCGAAGGAAGGATTTTTTTATCAAATGGGAGTTCCGCCTTTACGGGTGGATATTATGATGTCAATTTCTGGGATGAGCTTTGAAGAAGCCTGGCCGCATAGGGTTTCTGTGTTCTTGGCGGACAACACTGTTTTTTTTATTTCGAAAGAAGACTTGATGCGCGTTAAAAAGGCATCCGGCCGTCCACAGGATTTATTGGATCTTGATCATTTGGGATAACACCATGTCATTGAAAAATTATTCATGCCACTATCAGCCAACCACACCCGAAGATTTTGTGGCGTCTTTGTCTTTTGATCAACGGCTGGCGCCGTATGATCTGGAAGCGTCTGTGGCGCATGTGGAGATGCTGGGGCGGCAAAAAATCATTCCCAAAAAGGATTGTCACAGGCTATTGGGCGGGTTAAAAAAACTGTTGGCTGATGTGTCCAAAGGCAGAAGATTTTCCCAGGCGGAAGATATTCATTATGCGATTGAACACGCCATGTTTCACCTGCTCGGTCCTGTGGCGGGAAGATTGCACACGGCCAGGTCCAGAAATGACCAGGTGATCACAGCTTTTCGGTTGTATCTCAGGCATCATATTGATGGTTTGCAAAAAAGGCTGTCCAGACTCATTCAAGCGTTTATCGGGCAGGCTGAAAAAAACAAGCATGCCATTATGCCGGGCTATACCCATCTTCAGCCCGGGCAGCCGGTTTTGGCCGCGCATCATGTTTTGGCTTATGCCTGGATGTTTTTGCGGGACAAAGAGCGGCTTAGTGATGTGAGGCAGCGGGTAAATGTTTTGCCATTGGGCGCTGCAGCTTTGGCCGGGACCACATTTCCCATAGACAGGCTGTCAGTCGCGAAGAAATTGGGTTTTTCAGGTGTTGTGGAAAATTCAATTGATGCGGTGAGCGACAGAGACTTTCTCGTGGAGTTTGTGTCAGCGGCTTCATTGGTCATGACGCATTTGTCCAGAATTTCAGAAGAATTGATTGTTTGGTCGAATCCATGTTTTGGATTCGTGACCTTGGCCAATGATTTTGTCACAGGGTCATCCATTATGCCGCAGAAAAAAAACCCGGACATGGCTGAATTGATCAGAGGAAAAACAGGAAGGGTAATTGGAGATCTCACCGCGCTTCTGACCCTGATCAAAGCCCAGCCATTGGCTTATAATCGGGATTTTCAGGAAGACAAACCACCTGTTTTTAATACCATGGATATAGTGGAATCATGTTTGGATATTGCGATCCCCATGATTGACACCCTGGTGTTCCATCCGGAGAAAACCCGGGAATCATGCAGGCTTGGGTATTTGCTGGCCACAGATGTGGCAGATGCCTTGGTCAGGAAAGGGCTGCCTTTCCGGCAGGCGCATGGGGCAGTGGCCAAAGTGGTGAAATACGCGCAAGCCAAGAATCTTTCTCTGGAAGATATTCCTTTGCCTGTGTGGCGGTCTTCGTCGACTCTTTTTGGGCCATGGGTCCATGATGTATTGTCTTTGGACAAGGCTGTGTCTGCCAGATCATCCAGAGGGGGAACAGCGCCTGTGGAAGTCAGGCAGCAAGTAAACAGGCTGAACCATTCTTTAAAAAGGTTTGACATATAATGATGGAAATTAAAAATTGGAAATTAGAAATGATAAAATCGGCCAAAAAAACATATTATAAATTATGTGTGTTTGGTGTTTTGTTTGTTTGCTGCGGGACGGTGAATGCGCAAAAAGGGAATGTGGAGCGCGTGTTGTCTCTCGCTGACAGCATGAAGATTGCGTTGCAGAACAATCACGGCCTTTTGTCAGCGCAGCAAGGCATTCGTGTGGCTCAGCAGAGGGTGAGACAGTCACAGTCTGATTATTTGCCGAAAATTTCTTTTAACATGTACGGCGCGCGGTATTTGGCTGAACAGGATTTTGTGCTGCCTGCAAATTTTGGGTCTTCCCTTTTGCGGCAATCCCGCGGTTTACAGCCTGACACTTTTTATTCAGCACGCGTGTCTTTGCATCAGGCGCTTTATAATGGGGGGCGGGTCAGAAACAATGTGCGTTTGGCGCAGGCTGACTTGAAACAAGCTGAAATACTGGAAAACAAAATCCGCAGCCAAGTGGTTTTTGAGGTGATCAAGTCTTTTTATGATCTTTTGTTTGTTAAAAAACAATTGGTGTTGTGTGAAGAAGCCGTGAGCCGGATTAAAAGTTTGGCGTCTCGTGTGTCAAAGAAGAATATGTCTTATCGGTCCGGCATAAAAGCCTTGCAAAGAAGGCTTCGCCGCCTTTATGCAGAGAGGAAAAGAGAGGAGAAAAGAAACTATTTTAAGTTTATCAACACCCTGGGTTTGGAATTGTATACGCAGGTGGGAATTGTCGGGAAGTTGGAGGAAAAAAAAGGTGATTTTGATTTACCAAAACTTTTGGCGCATGCGCAGGAAAATCGATTTGAGATTCGCGGCACAGAATACCAGCAGGAGATCGACCGGCTGGCCGTTAATTTGTCAAAAGCCGAACGTTTCCCGGTGATTGCTTTGGGCGCTGACTATGAGCTGAATGATCCCAAGTTTCCATTGCAAACAGTTCAATGGAATGCCACTCTGAATGTGAGTATCCCTTTGTTTGACGGGTTTTCAAGCCGTGCCAGGATCCGGCAAAAACGTTATCAGGCCAATCAAAGCCGGATCAAAAGAGCTGCGGTGGAAGACAAAATTAATTTACAGGTCAGGCAGGCTTATGAAGATTTGATGTATTGGCAGGAGGAACTGAAAAAGCGCCGTATGGAACTGGCGGATATTCAAGCTGAGTACAAGGCGCTAAGAAAAACCCGTGACTTTGCAGCGCGTGCTCAATCCAGAGAATGGCTTCTGCAGGCGCAGATGTCTTATTGGGAAGCGGTTCATGGACAACGCGTGGCTGTGGCCCGCTTGGAAAAAACAGTCGGGATTCGTCAATAGTATTTTTGATTTGCGATTTGAAAGTATATGAACTATGCAGGTTGGCGACTAGTCAGTCTGCAAAAAAATACATTGGAACCACGGATACTCCCTTCTTACAAACAGGGACCAAACTTAGCAGCATGGACACGGATGAACACGGTAAATCTTGATAAGTATTTTTTAACTTAAAAAGAACCATAATATTTTCGTTTTTACCGTGATTATCCGTGTTCATCCGTGGTTGCCTGAGTAGTTGCCAGTTCGTTCAGGTGATCATCGAGAATTTGAGATAATACACAATGAAAAGACAGCGGCCCTTTGGATTTTTTTTTATTTGTTGTGCGTTGTTGAGTGGGATGTCCGTGCCAGCCTCCAACAGTTTTGCTGCATCAACAGAAAAAGCTGTTTCATCAGGGTTGTTTGAGCAAGATCAAGACAGCCTTCTTGTCAATGCGCTGTGGCCTAAATTTCGTGCCTTGCCAAAAGCCCGTCGTCCCAAAGTGGCATTGGTGTTGGGCGGAGGCGGCGCCCGTGGGCTGGCGCATATCGGCGTGCTCAAAATATTGGATCAGCAGAAAGTGCCGATTGATTTGATCATTGGGACAAGTGTTGGTGCGCTGATCGGCGCGCTTTATGCCGCCGGGCTGCCTGTGAGCCGTATTGAGAAGATGGGGCAGGAAATAGGATGGGATGAATTGGTTGATATTTCCGCTGCTCATTTGGTGAAATTGGTGGTGGCTGAAAAGCTTTTGTCGACTGAAAAAATAGAAGAATATTTTGAGCGCAATATCGGCGATAAAAAATTTGTGGATTTAAAAACAGCTTTTGCCTGCGTGGCTGTGGACCTCAGAACCGGGGAAAAGATTGTGATGCGTGAAGGCAGTGTGGCATTGGCTGCGCGGGCCAGCGCCACCATGCCGGGTATTTTTCGTCCAGTGCCTTACCGCCATCGGCTGCTGGTGGACGGAGGGGTCGTGGACAATGTGCCCACAGATGTGGCCCGGTTTTTGGGGGCAGATCTTATTGTCTGTGTGAACCTGCCGGTTGATTTTTCCAAGCACACGGTTTCCAATGTGTTGACCACATTGACTCAGTCTCTCTATATTCAGGGCAGTGTGATCAGCCAGGAACGCCTGAATTTGGCAGATGTTGTTGTCACGCCAAAGGTCGAAGATGTGTCTGCTGTGGAGTTGTGGAAGTCACGGGAATGTATTGAGGCCGGCATGTCTGCTGCGCGGCAATCTTTGCCGGACATCCGCAGAGCTTTGGTGACCAAATGTTTTAAAAAGTGGATGGAAACAGAAAATAAAGAGCAAAGAGCAAAGGGCAAAGAGAAAAGAGAAAAAAAATAGAAATTGGGACCCTTCGTTGGGGGCGAAATTGATTGTTGATATGCCGGAGAGGTCACATGTGTGTGCCCTGTGAAAATAAATTTATGGTATTCATGACATGAATGATCTATTAAAAACCAAAAATCAAAAATCAAAAACAGGGATTCCTCTTATTCATCCCTGTTCATCCTTATTCATCTCTATTCACCCGTTTATAATAATAGGGCTCATGGCTTTTTCCTTTGCCGCGGCTATAGCCTATGCTTCTGACCCGCCTACTCGCCGGCAAAGGCTTTTGTGGGCAGGAGAGGCGCAGTCTCTTTTTCAGCAAGGACAATATGCCAAGGCGGCCCGCTCTCTGGAAAAGGCTGTTGCGCCGGGCGCGAAGGAAAAAGATTTGATTCATTGGCTTCCTGTGCTGGGACAGTGCTATGAGGCTTTGAAAAACTATCAAAAAGCATTGACTGCTTATCAACAGGTCTTTGGGCTGCAGCCCAAGAATATTGACCGGATGCTTGACCTGGCCAGGATTTATAAAGAGGTTGATCTTCGTTTGAAGGCTATTGACCTGTATGAGCGTGTGTTTGACAAGCAAAAAAAACGTAAAGACGTGGTTTTGGTTTTGGCTTTTCTTTATTTTGAATCTGACCAGCTTGATCAAGCCAAAGTCATGATAGAAAAATATATTTCCTGGGAACCGCGGGATATGGCTGCCCAAGATCTTCTGGCAAAGATTGAAGAATCTTTCGGGGAATTGCAAAAAGCCGCGCACAGGCGTGAAGCTATTTTGTCCCAGCAGCCGACACCAGAGGGGTTTTATCACCTTGGCCGTCTCTGGGCGTGTCAGAGCCAGTTTGATCTGGCTGAAATGGCTTTTGACAAGGCGGAAAAACTGGGTCTTCAGTCCGCTTTGTTCTATTTTCAGCGCGGGGTGTTGTCTTGGCAGCACAATGATGCCCAATCCGCTGAGCGGTTTTGGAAAAAAACATTGCAAGTGAACCCCACCATGGTATTGCCTCGGTTTTTTTTGGCTTTAAATGATTTTCAAGAAGGGGAAAAAAAACCTGCTTTGCAACGCATGAAGAAAGTAGAAACCATCACCAAAAATGAATTGATCAAAGAGTTTTCAAAAGAGTTTATTGCTGTATTGCAGTAGGGGCGGGCCTTGCGTCCGACCTTTGAAAGGGACAGGTGAAAAATGAATCCATACAACACATATCGTTACAAAAAAAACAAACTTTTCGTGGAAGGGGTGAGCCTGGACGAGATCGCTGTCAAGACAGGGACACCTGTGTATGTTTATTCCGGCGAAAAAATAATGTCACAGTACCGCCGGTTTGACCGGTCTTTTTGCAAGTGCCCGCATTTGATTTGCTATGCTGTTAAGGCAAGCAGCAACCTGTCTATTCTGCGCCTTTTGGCCAAAAACGGTGCAGGCGCTGACATTGTGTCTATCGGGGAACTTTTTCGGGCCAGACGCGCAGGTGTCCTGCCTGAACGCATTGTGTTTTCAGGGGTGGGCAAAACAGAAGATGAGATTGGCGTGGCCATCAAAGCCAATGTCTTGATGATGAATGTGGAGTCTCGCGAGGAACTGGAGGCCATTCACAAAGTGGCGCAGCTGTTGCGCAGACCTGCGGCTGTGTCCATCCGGGTGAATCCGGATGTGTCCGCAGACACGCATCATCACATCACCACGGGAAAAGCAGAGAATAAATTCGGGATCCCCTATGGAGAAGCAGAAGATTTGTATCGTTATGCACTCAAAATGCCGTGGATCAGAATAGTTGGTATACAGGCACATATTGGATCACAGATTCTGAATGTACGGCCTTATCAAAAAACATTGGAGAAACTGCTCAAATTGGTGGATCGTTTGGAAAAAGCCGGTATTTTTCTTCAGTTTTTGGACATGGGAGGTGGATTGGGCGTTTCTTATGACGGGGAGAAATCTTTGGATCCTGCGGACTTGTCCAAAGCCTTGCTGCCTCTGATGAAAGGCCGCCGGCTGTGCTTGATTTTTGAGCCAGGCCGTTTTCTTACTGCTGAAGCAGGCTGTATGATCACCAAGGTGCTGTATCGAAAGGAATACAAACATAAGAATTTTGTGATTGTGGACGCGGCCATGAATGATTTGGCCAGACCAGGCTTGTACGATGCTTATCATCCCATTTGGCCTGTTCGCCGCAATTCTTCATCCCGCTACAAGGCCGATGTGGTGGGCCCTGTGTGTGAGACAGGGGATTATTTGGCCAAAGCCAGAGGCATGGCCAGACCGCAGCCGGGAGATTATTTGTCAGTGATGGCTGCCGGGGCTTATGGATTCAGTATGAGTTCTCAATACAATTCCAGAACGCGTGTGCCGGAAGTGTTGGTGATGGGGAAAAAGTGGTGGGTGGTACGCGAACGCGAGAGCGTGAATGACCTCATCCGCGGCGAAAAAATCCCAGAATTTTTAAAATGATTTAACCACAGAGCACACAGAGAGCACAGAGAAAAATTTGTGGTTAAAAACAGCGCATGGCTAAACCATAGAGATCATAGAGAAAAGATTTTTGTGGAAAATACGAACAAGCCTTTAATAAGGAAGTTTTTCTCACTAACAGGGTTCCTCTATTTATTTCTGTGAACTCTGTGGTTAAATAATATGTCTAAAACCAAAATGCGGTTTACAAAAATGCATGGGACAGGGAATGATTTTGTTGTTCTGGATGGGATCCGTCATCCTGTGCGTATGAATGCGGCTTTGGCGCGAAAGATTTGTGACCGGCATTTTGGTGTTGGCGCTGATCAAATCCTCATTATTGAGAAATCCAAAAAAGCGGATTTCAAAATGCGAATTTTAAATGCGGATGGATCAGAAGTGGAAATGTGCGGGAACGGCATTCGCTGTGCTGCACGGTATGTGAAAGAAAAAGGTTTGACCCGCAAGACAGATTTGGTTTTTGACACCTTGGCCGGCAGGATTCAGCCTCGTCTTCAAAGCAAAGAAGTGCGTGTGGATATGGGACAGCCGGTTTTAAAGGCTGAAAAAATTCCCACAAAGGGGACAAGACGTGTCATTGACACATTGTTGACATGGAACAGTCATCAGGCTTTAGTGACTTGCGTGTCTATGGGCAATCCGCATGCTGTGGTTTTTGTCAATGATTTGGGCGCTGTTCCTGTGACTGCTTGGGGGCCTAAAATAGAAACGCATGCTTTTTTCCCAAAGCGTGCGAATGTGGAGTTTGTTCAGGTCACAGGCCCATGTTCGGCTTTTGTACGCGTTTGGGAAAGAGGCGCTGGATTGACCATGGCTTGCGGCACAGGCGCTTGTGCCGTGTGTGTGGCCGGGGTCTTAACAGGACGCTTGCAAAGGAAGGTGACTCTTTCTTTGCCTGGCGGAAATCTCAAAGCGGAGTGGGCTGGAAATAATCATGTTTATCTCACCGGCCCGGCTGCGTTTGTGTATGAAGGAGAGATATGATTAAAGATTAATCTGACAATAACCAAATCCCAAGACACAAGATACAAACAAATTCCAATAATCAATGGCCAAATAAAAATTTAAGGATCTACAGACAGCTATTTATGGATTTTTTAAACGTTTTATTCGATGAGTTTGAAATTTGATTATTGTGTCTTAGTCATTGGTTATTATTTGGTTATTGTATCTTGGAATTTGGTTGTTTTTGACATATTGCCAGTCTAATAAAAAGGAGAAATTATGTTTCAAGGTTCATGTGTGGCATTGGTGACGCCGTTTCACAATGGCGAGTTGGATGAAAGAAAATTGAAGGATTTGGTGGAATTTCAAATTTCAAATGGAACATCTGCCATTGTGCCTTGCGGTACAACAGGGGAGTCTTCCACATTGTCACACAAGGAACATGGACGGGTCATTGATCGTGTGATCAAATATGTCAATAAAAGAATTCAGGTGATTGCCGGCGCCGGGTCGAATTCCACGCGCGAAGCAGTGGAACTGGCGCGTCATGCCAAAGCCTCCGGCGCAGATGCTGTTTTGTCCATTACGCCCTACTACAATAAACCCACGCAGCACGGGTTAAAGTCCCATTTTCAGGCAGTGGCCAGGGAAGCGTCTCTTCCCATTGTGGTTTACAATGTGCCCGGCCGTACAGGTGTGAATATGCTGCCTGCCACCGTTATTGAGTTGGCCCAGGCTGAAAAAAACATAGTGGCGGTTAAGGAGGCTTCCGGTAATATTGATCAATCCAGTGAAATCATTCGGACCTTGGGGTCAACGATTGATGTTTTGTCGGGGGATGATGCGCTCACTCTTCCGATTTTGTCAATTGGCGGCAAAGGCGTGATATCTGTGATTGCCAACATTGTGCCCAAGGATGTGGCGGATATGTGTGCGGCATGGGAAAAAGGAGATATTGAAACAGCCCGGGCGTTGCATTTAAAAATGTATCCTTTGGTCAAAGCACTGTTTTTTGAAACAAACCCAGTGCCGGTGAAAACAGCGGCTTCTTGGCTGGGCCTTTGTGCCGCTGACGTGCGCCTGCCTTTGGTGCCTTTGACTCAAGCCGGCCAAGAAAAACTCAAATCCACAATGAAAGAATATGGGTTAGAATTACGACCATAGACAGGAGACCAAAGACTGTAGTCCTTTGTCTGATAAAAAAGGAGATTTTCATGATCAAACTTGTTATTTGCGGCGTGGCTGGACGGATGGGGCAGGCCATTCTGTCTCAGGCCTTAAAAGACAAATCCATTGAAGTGGTGGGATTAACTGAAGCCAAAGACAACCCTCTTGTTGGGGAAAAAACACAGGGCATTCATGTGCAGGATGATATCAAGAATATATTGAACCAAGCGGATGCAGTGATTGATTTTACATCGCCTCAATCCTCTTTGGCCAATGCCCGGGCTGTGGCAGAGGCACAAAAAAAATTAGTGGTCGGGACCACCGGCCTTCAAGGCAAAGAAAAAGAGCAATTTATTGAACGCGTCAAGGCCATTCCCTGCGTGTTGTCCCCCAATATGAGTTTGAGCGCGAATGTGATGTTCAATATCACAGAAACAGTGTCTAGACTTTTGCCCGGATATGATGCGGAAGTGACTGAAATTCATCATAACCTCAAAAAGGATTCGCCTTCAGGCACTGCCCAGCGTTTGGCTGACAGCGTCAAGCAAGGCCGTCAGAAAGGTGAATATGTTTATGGCCGTCATGGCCTTGTGGGGGAAAGAAAGCCGGATGAGATTGGGGTTCATGCCATCCGCGGCGGGGATGTGGTGGGGGATCACACGGTTTTGTTTATGGGACATGGTGAGCGTATTGAACTGACACATCGCATGAGTTCCCGTGAAGCTTTTGCCAATGGATCTATTGTGGCAGCCAAATGGCTGGCCAACAAACCAGCCGGCCTCTATGACATGCGGGATGTGCTGGGGTTAAAATAGAAAACAAAGAGCACATGGAAATATTAAATTTAGCATATCAAATTTTAAATTGTAAATTGAAAGACCGGTAAATTTGATATTTGACGTTAAAAATGAAAGGCACAATGGTTATTTGTCGATTTAAAGTTCATAATAAAACTTGTTGGGGAATCATAAAGAAAGGAATGGTGGAAGAAATTCTGCCGGACCCATTTGGTCCTTTTTCATTGACAGGGGTGACCTGGGATTTAAACCACATCACTTTGTGCGCCCCTTGCCGGCCGTCAAAAATAATAGCGGTTGGCGTTAATTATGCGGACCATGCCAAAGAATTCGGTCTTGCATTGCCTAAAGAGCCTTTGATTTTTCTAAAGCCCCCCAGCGCTGTGATTGGGCCCGGGGAAACCATTGTCCGGCCTGCCCGGTCCTGTCGGGTGGAGTTTGAAGCAGAACTGGCCGTGGTGATTGGCAAACAAACAAGAAATGTGTCAGCGGCGCAAGCGTCTCAGTCGATTTTGGGCTATACTTTGATGAATGATGTCACGGCCCGGGATTTGCAGAAATCAGACGGGCAATGGAGCCGCGCCAAAGGGTTTGATACCTTTGCGCCTCTGGGGCCGTGGATTGTCACAGGGGTTTCTTCGGACAATCTTAAGATTGAAAGTTATGTGAACGGAAAAAAGAGGCAATCATCCAGAACGTCCCAATTGGTTTTTGGCGTTAGAAAACTGATATCTCATATCAGCCGCGTTATGACTTTGGAACCTGGTGATGTGATTTCCACAGGAACACCGTCCGGCGTTGGACCTCTTAAGAGAGGCGACAAAGTGGAAATCCGCGTGCAAAAAATCGGCAGTCTAATCAATGGCGTCAAATAAAAAGGCAAAGAGCATAGGGCAAAGGGCTAAGAGCAAAATCAATTGTCGTATGGGGGCAAGGTTGTCTCCACAAGGCATGACAAGGAAAACATGAATTATTTACAGCGTTTTTGGGATTATTTAATGGATTTGTTTAATGGAGAGGATTCTCCGGATGAGCCCCTGTACGATCCTGTGCACATCGCCGGTGTTGTAGTGGTGAGCATTGCGGCGCTGGGTATTCTGTTTTGGCTTTTGTGGGCCTTGTTTGTCTGTGAAGGCGGGATATTTGTCAAAATAATGCCTTTCCTCAAAGTCGTGTTCACTTCCAAAACACTGCAGGATTTTGGGTATGAAGGTTATCCTTATGAATTAGGCATTTTTGAAGGATGGATTGTCAATCTTGCGGCCTTGGTCTTGACACTTGCCGCCATTGTTTCTCTCTGGTGGATCGATAGAAAGTGCGAAGTGCGAGGTCCGAGGGATGAAGTGAAAACCAAAGCAGAAAATCTTAAAGCATGAGATTTTTTATGGTTTTTTACTTTGGACTTTGCACTTCGGCCTTCGAACTTTAATAGGTTATGTCAAAAAACTTATGAAAAAACATGAAACCACGGATAGACACGGATGAACACTGAAAAACAAAAAAATAACCTGGATAGAAAATCATAACAAT
>JANQER010000105.1 GCA_028278255.1 Elusimicrobiota bacterium
ACTTTAGGGAACTGTTGCGAAATGCTTTTTTCCTTCAAATCCCCTCTCCTGTCTCCGACGGGAGAGGGCTTCACGAAGTGAAGGGTGAGGGCCTCAATAGGCTATTTCGCAACTGGCCCTTAGATAGTATATTATATCAAAATTCCCAATGAAAAGGGCATTTGTCAGTGACATTGATGCTCATTCCTCAGTGGGCAGGGTTTTTCTGTTTTTTTAAAATCTGTTTTGGAATTGCCTGAAAGAATGTTAAAATTAACAGATGCCTTTCAGGAGAACTCCGTAATGAAACGTCTTTGGGAAAAGCTGCCGATGCGTCAGAAAAAAGGTGCTGTCAAAAGGGATTATGTGCGGGAAGAAAGCGTGTATCGAAAGGCTGTTGAAAAAGCCGAGTCATTCGGATTCAATGACATCCGGTTGGCTGCGGCCCTAGGGGAATTGGCTGAGTTTTTGGTTCATCAAGGACGCCACTTAGAGGCCGAACCCTTCTTTGCCGAAGCTTGCTCAATTTATGAGTCTGTTTACGGTGAAAATCATCCGGTCACTATTTCTCATTTGAATGATCTGGCGCGCCTGTATGAAACGCTTGCCAAGTTTGGCGAAGCTGAAAAACTTATTGTCCGCTCTTTAAAAGTCAATGAGCTCAATGCTGTGGAAAACAGCAAAAATGTGGCCTTGGATCTCAAAAACCTGGCGGATTTGTACCGCAAAATGGGGAGACTGGCAGAAGCTGAATTGTTTCTGACACGCGCCATGAAAATTTGTAAAATAGTGTTTGGGCCGAAAAACCCTGAGTCCACACAAATTTTCAGCGCTTGGGCAAAATTGCGGCTGGCCCAAGGGCATATAAGAGAAGCTGAGGATTATTGCCACAAGGTGCATATCATCCTCAAGGAATCTTTTGGCAAAAAGCATCCCAGAGTGGCTGCGAATTTGTCTGCCACTGCTCGTCTTTATGAGCGGAAAAAGGACCTGAGGAACGCTGAAAAATTGTTAAAGCTATCTTTGGGGATTTATCAAGAAACTTTGGGGCCCCGGCATCCAGCAGTGGCGACCGGGTTGATTCATTTGGCCGTATTTTATCGAAAAAATGGGAAACCCGCTCGGTTTTTGACTTTGCTTAAAAAAGCCATGGCCATTCGGGAAAGCGTCCTGCCTTCAGGACACCCGGATTTTGCAGCGACCCTTTGCCTGTTGGCTGACACACTGGGGCTGAAGAAAAAATTTATTGAAGCAGAAGACTTGTACCAACAAGCCTGGGTGATGTATGAAAAAAGTTACGGACCCATGAATCCGGTTGTGGCGGCTTGTCTGAACAACCTGGCTGAGCTCTATTATGCCAGGTCCAGATACGATGAGTGTGAACGCCTTCTGCAAAAGTCTCTTGAAATTTACAAAAAGGTGTACGGACCTGATCATCCTGAAGTGCTGGCCAGCCTTTATAATATAAAAGCATGTTTTGAAGCGCAGGACAAAGCAGAAGAAGCCGCAGAAGCAAATGTACTGATACAGAAAATTAAAAATTCGTATTTATAAGGAATTAACACTGTGTTGACGCCTGAAGAAGAAGCCTTTGGTAAAAAAATTTTTGCCCCCAAGAGAAAAAGGACGCTGCTATCCTTCCGGAGGAAAAGCGACTTGTTATGGTTTTTGCTTTCTTTTGTTTTTTTTATTTTTTCTATCACACTCCTTATTTTTGATATACCTCTCAGATAAACGCTTGAAATCCGAAACTCAAAATCCGAAATCCAAAGCAAAAAAGAAAAACCCAAAATTCAAAACAAGGCCTGTTTGAATTTTGGGTTTTTGGATTTGTTTTTTGTTTCGAACTTTGGCTTTCGAATGTCGAATTTTTTATTGTTCTTCTTCAACTGTTTCCTGTCCTTTCTTCTCCTCTTCTTTTTCTTCCGGGACAGACGGATTGTCTTCGGGAACATCTTCTTTTGTTATTTCTTTCTGAATATCTTTTAAAATGGGCGTCAGGACGATTTCCACGCGTCGATTCTGGGACCGCCCCTCTGGGGTGCTGTTGTCGGCCACAGGATGATAAAAAGCGCCTCCCACGGCAAAAAGCCTGGCAGGATCTATTTGGCCTTCCACTTGAAGAAATTTAACCACTGAGGTGGCCCTGGCCGTTGACAGCTCCCAATTTGATTTGAATATTTTTTGGGTCTTTGGTCCTATCTTCTGATTGTCTGTGTGGCCTTCCACATGAATCAAATGGTTTTCCATCTGACTGATTGAATGGGCCACTTTTGTCAAAGCATTTTTCCCTTTGGGCTTGATGCTGTCACTGCCCGAATCAAATAAAATTTTGTCCACAAAGGTGACTGTCAAACGGTCATTCAGCTTTTGCAGCCGGATGGATTTGTCTTCGATTTCACTTCGCAGACTTTCTTCCATTTGCCTTTGCGCTTCATCCAACTCAGCCAGCCTTGACTTTGCTGCCTCTAATTTAGAAGCATATTCTTGCATCCGTTCCTCTTTGACTTCCAATTCTTTTTCAGTTTCCGCCAATTGATTCTGCAGCTTTAAAAAATCTTTTTTGGCGACACACGCGCTTAAAAGAGACAAACACAAAAACCCTGACAAGACCAGCATAATTTTGTTCATATAAAGTTCCTCCTGATCATCAATCTGAAGCTATATTTTGCACATTATTTTTTATTTTATCAACTATAATTTGTGTAATTTTGAAAAATTTACAACTAGTCTTTTTGTATTTGGTCTGTGTTTTCAATACAAATATAGAATATCGAATATTAACATTTTTTTGTCTTGACTATTTTCGAAACCGAGCTAAGCTATTAATGAGAGTCCATAACAGATTAAGAATTTGTAGTTTGACCGTCTCCA
>JANQER010000112.1 GCA_028278255.1 Elusimicrobiota bacterium
CACAGGGTTATGGACCCCGGGCGCAGGCAATGAAATTTATTATGATTTGGCTTATGTGGGGATTGGCACCACTGATCCGGCTTATGATTTGGATGTGAACGGCGCCATCAATGCGCAAACGAATTTGTGCATAGGCACAGACTGTATAGATTCATGGAATGCTGTGCCGCCTTGGACAGTACAAACAGGACCTGACCGCATTTATTACAATGCCGGGAATGTGGGCATAGGCCCGGGTGTTGTGATGCCGAGTGAGGCTTTGGAAGTGGCCGGGAATATTGCTGTTTCAGGCACAGTGGATGGTTATGACTTGAGCGCTGCTGGCCCTGGGTGGGACAATGATTTGGTCAATGATGATGTGGATGCTTCTGAATTAACAGCGCTGTTCAGCGGTTCAGCAGGATTGCTGCGAAAAATAGATGCTTCAACTTATAACACATTGGGATCTTTGCCAGGGTCAATGATAGACAATGATGCCATTACATCCGCGCATTTGGCCACGGATTCTGTGTCCTCGGATGAAATCGCCGCTAATGCTGTGGGGTCCAGTGAAATCAGCGATGGATCAGTCACCTCGAGTGATATTATGGATGAGACCATTACATCTGCTGATATTGGCGTCGGGGCTGTAGGATCAAATGAAGTGGCCACCAATTCATTGACCTCCAGTGATTTGGCCGCGAATTCCGTTGGGTCAAGCGAAATAGTTTCAAGCGCTGTGGGGCCCAGTGAGATTGCCGACAATGCTGTTGGGAACAGTGAAATGGCAGACAATGCCATTGGGTCTGCTGAGATTATTGACGGCTCAATCACGTCTGATGATTTGGACACAACGTATGCGGCTTATGCCTTCAGAACAATAAGTGTTCCAGGGACTGACCCTGTGGCTGATTCTGCGTCAGACACACTGACCCTTAATGCAGGTTCTAATATCACCATTTCCGGCGGCAGCGGGGATTCAATCACTATTTCAGCTTCCGGCGGGGGGGGCACAGCCACGGATTTGAATTGCGCGGGCGGGTGTGTGAATGCCACTGAAATTGAAGCAGATGCAGTGGGGTCCTCTGAGGTGATTGACAATTCATTAACATCCAATGATTTGGCTCCTGACAGTGTCGGGGGGTCTGAATTGGGGCCCAATGCTGTTGGTTCAGTGAATGTGATTCTGAATTCATTAACAGCCAGTGATTTGGCAGCCGATTCTGTGGGCGCTTCAGAATTGGCGGATAATTCAGTCGGCTCAGCCAATGTGATTGATAATTCATTAACAGATGCTGACATACAGGATAATATAACAGCCAGCCTTTATTTGCCTTTGACAGCTGGAAACGGTTTCCCATTGACCGGCCAATTATATGTTTCCCGGGCAACGCCTGAAATCTATTTAAGAGAAACAGATCAAAGCAATAAAACCTGGCATATTGGCACGCAAAATTCCAGCTTTCGGATCACGGAAACTGGTCTGGATTATAGATTAACCATCATTCCCAATGGCAATGTGGGCATTGGCACGACCTCTCCCGGGGCCAAGCTTCATGTCAGCGGAAACGCCATTATCACAGAGCGGGATTTGGCTTTTAGCGCCAAAGCCGTCACAAGTCAAAGCAATGGGAACAGCAGTCCGGTCAAATTTCATTTTCCGAGTGAAATATATGACAATGGAAATGATTACGATACAGGTTCCTATGAGTATGTTGCGCCTTATGACGGTGTTTATCAGTTTTGCGCCTCTGTCTATATAAACTCTAATGACGGAACATCATTTATCTATCTTTATTTATACAAAAACGGCGCTTCTGAGGTGGAGTTGGCCATAAGCAGAGGCCAGGCCGGTGTGTCCGGATGTGTGAATCTTTCTTTGTCAGCAGGAGATGCCATCACTATTTGGGGAAGGTCATTGAGTTCATCAGGCTATTCATATTCGCCAAAAGTTTTCTCCGGTCACAGATTGTATTGAGCCCACGAAAACCATAAAAATAAATACAAAAAAATGCATAATTTAGTTAATTTAGTTGGGGTCTGACCCCAATACGTGTGGCTGTAGTGTTGCAAGTAAGTATGAATTGAGGGTGATTTAAATCATTTAAATGGATTTATTCCTGTTAACCACTCGGGGGAGTGGAGAAAAGAGTGGGAATCAAAAAATAAAGTGCGAAGTATTGGCATAAATCAAATACATTTCATGTGAATGACACATATAATTCACAAATGGATCGTATGTAGGGGCGCTGCTTGATGATATCATCAGCCGAGCTGCGCCCTATACCTATAAATAGTTTCATATTAAGGGAGTAAATATGATCAATAACACTAACTTTAAAACATTCATCCCTTTCGTCACATTGGCATTGTTAATGTATATGCCGGTGGCATGGGCAGGCGCGCCTGCGCAGATCAATTATCAGGGGAAACTGGCTGATACCGCGGGCAACCCCATAACCAATGCTGGGCAAACCATTCAGGTGGAAATATTTGATCAGGTGACATACGGGACCTGTGTGTTTGGTCCGGAAACCCATACGGTAAATGTATCCAATGGGCTGTTTTCTTTGCAAATCGGATCCATTGTTAATGGTTTGGACACAGCCGTCAGCAGCGGCGCGGATTTGTATTTGGAGATCACTATAGACCCTGGTTTGCCCACGCAGGCTGTGTTAACGCCCCGTCAAAGGCTGGTGGCAGCGCCGTATGCTTTGTCTGTGGCTGCAGACAGTGTGGGCGGCAGTGAAATTATAGATGCCAGTGTGGGTACAGGGGATTTGGCGGATAATGCTGTGACAAGCGTGAAAATAGTGAACAACACCATTACCAATGATGACATCAATGCAGGCGCTGCCATTGCAGCAAGCAAACTCGCTGGTGTTCTTACCACAGGAGCCACCCGTACAAATGCCAATTTAGACATTTTAACAGCCGGAGCAGCCAGTGATGCAGATGCCTTGCACACGCACAGCGGACTGACAGCGGCTGATCACGCAGGCACGCATGCGCCCGGCGGGACAGATGCTTTGGGGAGTGTTTACATCAGCACATACACAGCGCAAATTATTAATGGACTAAAAACATTTAATCCGGATGCGCCTGGCGCGCCGTTTGCCTTGGGGCCTAATGCGGCCGGTCAATTGGTCACCGGGTTAAATGCGGATTTGTTGAACG
>JANQER010000113.1 GCA_028278255.1 Elusimicrobiota bacterium
TGTTATGGCGGTGACATTACGCGAAAACGCAAGCTTCTTGAAAAGCAGAAAGAAGGCAAAAAGAAAATGAAGCAGATCGGCCAGGTGGAGATTCCGCAAGAAGCCTTTTTGGCTGTTTTGCGCATGGATGATTCGGGTTAGAAAGATTGAACCACAGAGAACACAGAGAAAGGCTTTTTTGGGGTAAAGACAAAAATTTTTCTCTGTGTTCTCTGCGTGCTCTGTGGTAAAAAATATTGTGACTGGAGATATTTAATGGAAGCGAAATTGTTTTGGATTTCTATGGGGTGCGGGGCTTATGCCTTGTTTTTGCGCTGGTTTTTGAAGAGAGAGAACTGGCTGGAGAATAAAAAATTTGTGTCCCTTATGCATGGGCTTTTCTACGGGCTGGTGGGCGTGATTATCGGGTCGCTGCTGACATCTTATTTTGAAAAGCCGGAAGTGTCTTGGAAGCTGATGAGCGGCATGGCTCTGGGTGGCTTTGCGGCAGGGTTTTTGTGGGGAATTTGGCGGGGTGTTTCAGCGGAAAAATCTTTGAAAATGCTGGGGGAAGATTTGGAGTGGGCGGACACGGGTTTTTCCGCGATTTTGCTGGCGGCTTTTATTATGTATTTTTTTGTGCAGGCTTTTAAGATTCCGTCCGGTTCCATGCGGAATACTTTGCTGGAAAAAGATCATCTTTTTGTGAACAAGCTTGTGTATGGCATACGGATCCCTTTTACTTTTAAGAAGATTTGGCGGATAAAGAAAGTGAAAAGAGGGGATGTGGTGGTGTTTCGTTATCCGGCTGACAATAAGAACAATATGCATTATGGCAAGGATTTTATTAAGCGGGCCATTGGGTTGCCTGGGGATGCAGTGGAGATCCGCGATAAAAAGGTTTTTGTGAACGGTGATCCTGTGGTAGAACCTTATGTGAATATTGCGAATCAATACACCATTCCTTTTGAAGCGGATTTTGAGGGCCAAAACTCTTTTCAGGAGAGTTGGGAGAAGGGTCTGGCGGCTGGTTTTTTTGGAGAAGGGGTAAGAGATAATTTTGGCCCTGTGGTGGTGCCTGAGGGACATTATTTTGTAATGGGTGATAATCGGGACCATTCTTTTGATTCACGGTTTTGGGGTCCGCTTCCTGACACACATTTGAAAGGCAAAGCCTGGTTTGTGTACCTTCCTTTTAATCGAATGAAAGTGATTCGATGATCTTATAATGTAGGGCGCCCTTTTTTGTTTTTAATTTCGCGGCCAAAGGCCGCCAATTTCGTCTGCCATGCCTTTTTGGCGGACAAATTTTAGAGTTGTCACTTCTCATTGTCCCTATGTACATTCATATCCCTTTTTGTCCCTCCAAATGTCATTACTGTGATTTTGCTTCTTTTTCCGGCCGTTCCCATGATGTGCCGCGCTATTTGTCCGCTCTGCTCAGGGAGCTAAACAATACATTCAACGCACATTTTCAAACTTTCCCCGGGAATACGCTTTTTATCGGCGGAGGAACGCCGACTGTGTTGTCTGTGGAGCAATGGCGGTTTTTGTTGGAGGGTTTGAAAAAATATTTTATTTTTTCTTCGGAAGGTGAAGCCACTGTTGAATGTAACCCGGAAAGTTCTTCCTTAGAGAAATTTGATTTGTTTTTGGCGCACGGCATTAATCGTTTAAGCGTTGGCCTTCAGTCAACAGAGGATTGTTTTTTAAAAGCATTGGGCCGGGTTCATGATTTTGCACGGTTTCAAAAGACATTTGAATGGGCCGGAGCCGCAGGTTTCAGGAATATAAATATTGATTTAATATACGGCATGCCGGGACAGACTCTCCGGATGTGGCAGGAATCTTTGAAAAGAGTGCTGGAATTTTCTCCCGAACATGTGTCTGTTTATCCGCTGACAGTAGAAGACAATACGGTTTTTGGAAAAAGAGGCGTGCGGGTTGACGGGGATTTGCAGGCAGATATGTTTGAGGCGGCTGATTCGGTTTTGTGTGCAGCGGGTTTTGTGCATTATGAAATTTCGAATTTTTGCCGTCCGGGTTATGAGTGCCGGCATAATTTGAAATATTGGCGCAATGAGGATTGTTTAGGCGCTGGGGTGTCAGCTGCTTGGTATATTGATGGCATACGCCGGAAGAACACAGAAAATTTAGATGATTATTTGTCAGCTGTTAAACAGGGAGAATCTCCTGTGATTGAGGAAACCGTTTTGTCAGGGCCTGAACGCGCGGGTGAAAATATTATGCTGGCATTAAGATTAAAAGAGGGAAAACAGCTCTCTTCTGATGAATGGCATTTATTCGGGCATGTTGTAGAGCATTTTGCTAACAAGGGCTTTTTGCTGCATCGTTCTGAAAATCATCATATACGTCCCACCTTAAAAGGCTGGCGCTTGTCTAATCAGCTTTTTCAAGAACTTCTCTCTGAAAACAGCAATACATCATACCAATAAACAAAAATCTTGCATGATTGACGTGGTCGAAGTGTTGTATGTAATAAAAAAGAGGGAACATAAATCCAATTAAATTGTGACTTAATTTTATCATACCACCTTTTATCCAGAATGCCACTCTGGGGGAGTGTAAAATGGGGAGGGGACATATGAGAGAATTTATAAATATATTTATTGGAAAACACATCAAAACGTGTTTATGTTTTCTTTTATGCCTTTCTCTTTGTTTGCCAGTGTCCTGGGCAGGTGCGCCTGCGCAAATCAATTATCAGGGCAAACTGTCCAATGCATCTGGCACTCCCATCACCAATGCCGTGCAAACAATCCGTATTGAAATATTTGATCAACTGACTGGCGGCACCAGTGTTTTTGGTCCTGAAACCCACACCATGGGCGTGGCCAGTGGAGTGTTTAATCTGCAAATTGGTTCAATTGTCAATGGATTGGACACAGCTTTACGAAACAGCACGGACCTTTATTTAGAAGTCACTATAGATCCTGGGTTGCCGACACAAGCTGTGCTAGCGCCCAGACAAAGACTGGTGGCAGCGCCCTATGCTTTGGCTGTTGCAGCCAATAGTGTGGGCACAAATGAAATTGAAGATGGGACCATTACAAACGCAGATATCAATGCTGGCGCTGCCATATCTGCCGGCAAATTAGCAGGTGTATTGACCGCAGGCGGCACCAGAACAGACGCGAATTTAAACACATTAACAGCCGGCCCAGCCAGTGATGCAGATGCCTTGCACACGCACATCGGGCTGACAGCGGCTGATCACGCAGGCACGCATGCGCCTGGCGGGACTGATGCTTTGGGAAGTGTCTTTATCAGCACATACACAGCGCAAACCATTAATGGATTAAAAACATTTAATCCGGATGCGCCTGGCGCGCCGTTTGCCTTGGGGCCTAATGCGGCCGGTCAATTGGTCACCGGGTTAAATGCGGATTTGTTGAACG
>JANQER010000147.1 GCA_028278255.1 Elusimicrobiota bacterium
AACTGGGCCAAAGGCCATCTGTCTTATTCATACACTTACGGAGAAGACAGCAAAACCAAACTCAAAACACCCAACATCTCGCACCACAAAATCACCGCCGGATTAAATTTCATTTACGAAAATTGCTTTACTTTTCACATCACCTCTCTATACTACTCCAAAAAAGAACGCGCCCGGGGTGATGCGCGTGAAGATGTGGACGCTTACAACCTGATCAACACCTCGCTCAATTTTATCAGGATACAAGACATGCGGTTCTCTTTATCCGTCCACAATCTCTTTGACAAATCCCATGTCACGCCGGAACCAGAGGGGTTCATCACCTATGACATCCCGCGGGAAGGCCGGGACATCTCATTCAAAGCCAGCGTCAAATTCTAAATTTGAAAAAGATTTGTTTGGTGATTGTTTTTTGGAATTCGGAATTTATTTTGGATTTTGAGATTTGAACTTTGAATTTTCTTCTATTGTATTGACTTTAGATTTTATTTCCCCGGGGACATATTCAACCATTTCTGCATCAAAAGCCCCAATCATGACGCGGGACCTCAACAGCACCGGGACTTTGCGTTCATCATTTGTCACCCAAACCTCTAAATTTCCTTCGCTCTTAAAAACGCCTTGTCCTTCCATAAAAGGCTCAATGCGCAAACATTCAAACCGGCCGCCCGGCACACTCACAGTCTCCACTTTCTTCACGCGCACGATCAAAGGCCAAGTTTTAGACCCTGAATTGGCGTCAAAAGTAATATCCTCACCCACTTTCATGTCCTGGGTTCTCACATAATACAGGCTGGACAAAACATCCTGCACAAAAACAGGCGCCCCGCCTTCTTTGGTTGTTTCCTTTCCTTTCCTCTTCTTCCAATACAAAAAACGCCCCTGAGGCTGGTCATAATCCACCCGCACCTCACGCTTATAAAGTCCCTCATGCAGCCACTGATAAAAACGCAGAGAGCACAAACTCTCCACATCCATCCAAGACTCATTTTTATCACGCACCTTAAAAATCATCCCTATTGCCTTATTGCTGCGGGCTTTGGACAAAATATTATAAACCGGTCTGCCATTCACTTCCTCAATGGATTGCACTTCAAGGGATGCGGTCCCGGCCGGCACAAAACCATACTTAATCACAAAAACAATGGATTCCCCCACTCCAAAAGCTTTGTTTTCCACCTGCCGCCACTCAAAGGCATGTAAATAAAAGGGAAGGGCGACAAACAAGAAGACCGCAATAAAAAATATTATTATTTTTGATTTTTGATTTTTGATTTTTGATTTCATATATAAACCTGACAGTCTCAGGCAACCACGGATGAACACGGACAGACACGGTAAAAATAAAATATATGGTTTTTTAAAATTAAAAATATATCCCTTTGACGACCAACACCGCCACACCCAGCAAAAAGCCCAACATGGCATTATATTCCTTATTGCCCGTGTACCTGGCCCATACAAAACCATCGGCATCTTCCCGGCGTTTTTGAGGGATGCGCGGGAAAAAGCGGTGGTTTTTAGAAGTAAACTCACGCCAAGCATCGCCAAAGTGTGTTTCCAAAGTCTGCTCCTCATCTTTAATCCGCAGCGGATAAATCCATACAAACAGCAAAAGAAAAACCACCCAAAGCACAGCATCCGGAAAAAGATGCGCAGATCCTGTGCCGGCCACACAAAAACCCAAAGCCAGAAAAAAGCTCCCGGCATAAAGCGGATGCCGCCAAATCGCATAAGGCCCGTCTTGGGCCAAACGCTTGCCCTTTTCCAAATATCCGGCTGCCCAGCCCCGCAGAAAAAGTCCTACCAAAGCCACCCCTATTCCCACAATGGCGCGCTCCCAAGAAGCCACATGCGAAAAAATCACAAACAAAACACCTGCCATAAAACCCAAAAACACTCGCAAGCGAGAAATCATGAACTACCCCTTTCTTATCACGTAATTGCCCGATTCATCGGGCGCTTTTTTGTCACCGGTCGGACACAGGGGTCCGACCCTACGACGATCTTATTTTTAATCTATTTTTATCACTCCGTCTTCAATCATAATATTATTTAACAAAACTGGAAATGGTTTTTTTCGGGAAGCGTGTAACACAAAATTCTTTTCCCTAAAAGGCCCCAGCAGCCACACAGGGAACGGGATCCTTGCAATCTTCAAAGACGCCAACCTGACTTGTACGCCTGTCTTATCTGAAGTCAAACCCGCCCGCACTGACACATCCACAGACACCCATTTGGCTTTTCCACACACCCTGATGCCTTCATCCTCCAAACGGACCTCAGGCTCTTTCAACCATAGCGCCTTCTTTTTCAAATAGTTCACAAAAGTGTCAGAACCAATGCGCAGCTGCGGCTGAATTCCTCCCGCGGACACAAAATAAATTTCCTTCTCTTCAAACAACTTCGGCAAATTCACCTGCACATCATGACAAATAAGCGCCACCTCATTCAACACCAGCCCGCGATAATCCAGATGCTCACATTCTATGATAATTTTTGAAAATTTTCCTCTTTTAATTTCATCAGGATGTCCCGGCACCAAACGCACCAAAAGCCCCTTGGCCTCAAACCGCGGCAAAGGAAAATGATCCAACCGAAGTTCCACTTCCCCCAACCCCAATGGCCACATAGACTCCTTCACATCCCGTACAAAAAGAACCGCTTGTGACCCGTCAGGCAAATCCCATTCTTTGGCAACTGAAAATGTCTTTTCAAACCACAAAGGCCGCTCATCCAAAATCTTCTTGGCCTCATTCAAATAACCCAAAGTAAAACCCGGCCCCATATTTTCTGTCTTGTAAAGGATAAAATCCGCAAACTCTCCCAAACGCCTCTTGGGCACAGTCACAAAAATATCTTCTATGCCTCTCAACTCCTTGTACAGCCTGAAAAGATCCTGATGAAAATAAGCATGATTCCCAATCAATTGGGCGGACACAAGGCCCGCCCCTACAGCCTTTTCTATTTCCTCATTCCCCGCCACACCCCTGGCAGAGGGGAAAGACTTTCCCTGAGCGACCTCACAGCCCATGGCCATGTCCCTTCGACTGCTTAGATCGGTTCGGTGAGGGGAATGAGGGGGAATAAGAACCGATCTGGTCGAAGGGGTACGGCCATGTTTGGGCTGTGCGGGATCGAAGGGAAAGTCTTTTCCCTCTGACAACACCCCCACAATTTCCTCAATCTTCCAATCCTCCGCCACAGCATAATCCTTCACCCCCACGCTCTTCTGCACAAATCCCGGAAAACAATACCCGAACTCATAAACAAGCCCAAACAACACAGCCAGCACACCCCACCCGCCCCACCACACAAACTTCCACATGCGCTTCACAAACAAATCAGCGCCTAAAACAGACACCACAGCCAAAGCCGGTAAACAAGGCACATAATAACGCAAATCCTTATTTTGAATCAGCGTAAACAACACCAAAGGCACAAACACCCACACCAACAAAACCCATAAACGTCTTTTCCAGCACACCCACAAACCCGCTGCAAAAGGAATACCCAATGGCCACAAAATCTGTTGCAGCCACACACCTTTCACGTACCAAAACCAGCCGGCCCAAGTCCACACATGAGGGTCACCAGACTCCTTTAAAGAAGTCAGTTTGAGAATCCGCAAGAAAGAAGGCAAACCATTCAATATATACCAAGGCCCGGCCGCCAAAAACAACACCCCCAAAAACACGCCCAGGGCCTGCCACTGTTTGCTGCGAAACCACTGCCAAACCGCCCAAGCCACTGGCAACCCGGCATACACCACAAAACTCCACTTCAACATCAAACCCAAACCGCACACGAGTCCCAGCACCCCACCCCAAAGAAGCCCGGACCGTTTATCAGCTGGAAAAAATCTCTTTCCAAACGCCTCCCCTCCCAGCACGCACACATAAGCCAAACTCACCAAAGCCGCCAAAGGCAGATCAATCATGGGCCTGCGCAGTAAAAACAACATCCCCACATAAAACGATCCCAGCACAGCTGCTGATATACCAGCCCATTGGGAACAAAAACGCCTTCCCAGCCAAAACAAACAAAAAACCAAAACACCCAAATAAATAAAATTGACCCAAACCACTTGATCAACTGTCTCATTCACCCCTGGGGCTTGCCCCTGATCCTTTGACACAGACAAATTTTCCTGTTTCTTCCCATCAGCCTCAGGCAACAACAATCCCAGTCCCAAATGATACAAAGGCGGGTAATTAGAATACACAGGCCGCAGCCAGCACCCCCAATCCCCTTGATTCAATGACGCCTGGTAATCCAAAGCAATTCGCAAATGATGTGTTTCATCCCAAGCCGGCGGCCGCGAGTCAATTGTTGTCCACAACCCATGCAAAACAGCGTGCCCCGCCAACAAACAAACCAACAACAACCCAAAAGGGGACTGAAGGATTTTTGATTTTAGATTTTTGATTTTTGATTTCCAATCCATAATATAGACCCTTTCAGGAAGCCTCGAATACAAGATTTTTTGTCGTGTTAAAGATTTATTAAATCTGCCGATAATTAAAGTAAACAAAACATCAACGATTCGGCTCAAAAAACATGAAATTAAACGCTTTAAACAAAGAAGCTTAATAAATAGTTTCCGGTGAAAAGGTCCAGGATTTTGTAGTTGCCCAATTTATTGGGCGCTTTTAATGTTTTTAAATAATTTAAAGAGCCCGATAAATCTATCCCTATCCGGCTTTAGACGGAGGGCAAGTACAGTTTTTCACCGGGAACTAAATATTACATATAAGCGAGGCCTGTATGCAACATAGTATACTTATTATTGAAGACAATTCCGAAGTCAAAAGATTCCTCACAAAAGTTTTCCAAAAGTATAATTACATCACTTATGAAGCTGATACCGGAGAATCCGGCATAAAAGTCGCGCAAGCCAAACTCCCCAGCGTCATCACATTGGACCTGGCCCTGCCGCAAATGTCAGGCACAGAAGTCTGCCAGGCCCTTAAAAGAGACCCCAAGACCTGCTCCATTCCCATTATCATCATCACCGCCAGCACACGGGAAGGAGAAGAAGTCATTAACCTGGAACTCGGCGCTGATGACTATTTGACAAAACCGCTTGAAATCCCCATGCTCATGGCGCATGTCCATGCCATTTTGCGCCGCGGCCCTTATCTGGGACCAAGCCACAAACAACTGGACAAAAAATGCATACAAATGGACTTGGAAAAAAAGATTGTGGTGCTCAATAAAAAAGAATACACCAATCTCACGCCCAAAGAATTTGATTTGCTCTACTGTTTGGCCAGCAATGACTCCAAACCTGTTAAAAGGGAATCCCTGTACCAAAAAATATGGGGCA
>JANQER010000161.1 GCA_028278255.1 Elusimicrobiota bacterium
CGCCCCAGTACGAATAGTATTCGGCGTACCTTTCTGTCAGCTCATTTTTGGCCACCACCCACACCACCTTGTCTTCGGCATATTCCCCGAAATAAGGCCCGCACACGCGCAAAAATTTCTGATGCATATATTCCAGAATTTCATCATTGGAAATCATGGCCCGGGAAATGCACCAAAGGTCCAAAAGCACGATTTCTCTTTCAAACCGGATATGCTCATGCACATCCAAAAAAATATCCTTTTTAATCAATTCCTTAAAGAAAGGCTCATAAAGCGTTTTTGTTATTTTTTTGCAAAAATCCCAAAGGAGTTCACCCACCTGCTGTTCTGACACCGAAAGATCAGTATCAGTGTTCAATTCGGTAGACATAAATAGTCAAACCTCCTTCATAAGGCATAGAGCCTATGGCCAAGGGCAAAGGGTAAAAACATAAAATCATAGCGTCCTCTCTATGCTCTATGCTCTTTGCTAAAAATTAAATTTTTCACCGGTTAATTTTTCATACGCTGCCACATATTTGGACCTGGTGTTCTTCACCACTTCCTCAGGCAAAGACGGCACCGGGGGCTGACGGTTCCACTTGATCTCATTCAAATAATCCCGTACATACTGTTTGTCAAAAGAATCCTGCGCCTTGCCCGGCTGATACATTTTCACGTCCCAAAACCTGGAGGAATCCGGGGTCAAAGCCTCATCAATCAAAATAAGATTCCCATTCAACTCGCCAAATTCAAACTTCGTATCAGCCAAAATAAATCCTTTGGAAGCCGCATACTCAGATCCTGCATTAAATATCTTGAAACTTAAATCTCTCAATCTTTCAGAAAGATCCTTGCCCACCAGTTGAACCATTCGCTCAAAAGAAATATTCTCATCATGATCGCCTTGCTCAGCCTTGGTGGCAGGGGTAAAAATCGGTTCTGGCAGCTGAGCGGATTCTGTCAATCCGGCCGGAAGTTTGACGCCGCAGACTGTCCGGCTTTTTTGGTATTCCTTCCAACCAGACCCGGCCAAATACCCGCGCACCACGCATTCAATATCCACACGCTTGGCCTTTTTCACCAAAACAGACCGGCCCTCCAACCCAGCGCAATGCTCTCTCACCCCATCCGGAAAATCTTTGACTTCAGTGGCCACGATGTGATTGGGGCATATGTCCTTCAGCCGGTCAAACCAAAAATTGGATGTCTGGCACAAAACAATCCCCTTTTGAGGAATCGCTGTGGGCAAAACAAAATCATATGCTGAAATCCTGTCTGTGGCCACGATCAACAAGTGATCATCCAAATCATACACATCCCGCACTTTCCCTTTGGTCCAAACTTTAAATGGCAATTCTTTTTCTATTGTTGTGTTCATTGTTTATCTCCTCATTATTAAATATTTTTGATTTTAGATTTTTGATTTGCGATTAAAAAGCCTCAAAAACCGTGTTTATCTGTATTCATCTGTGGTTCCGTTGTTTTTATGGTTTTACAATCAAAAATCGTAAATCTAAAATCAAAAATCCAAATTCATTCCCACTCTATTGTGGCGGGGGGTTTGGATGAAATATCATACACCACCCGGTTAATCCCCTTCACTTCATTGATAATACGGGACGACATCCTGGCCAAAGCCTCTGCCGGCAAACGCGCCCAATCCGCTGTCATGGCATCAACAGAATTCACTGCCCGGACAGCAATGGCATTTTCATAAGTGCGTTCATCTCCCATCACGCCCACGCTATTGACAGGCAAAAGCACGGCAAATGCCTGCCACAAATTATGATAGAGACCTGCAGCGCGCACTTCTTCTTCCACAATCAAATCCGCCTCACGCACCATTCTCAGTTTGTTCTCAGTAATCTCACCCAGGGTGCGCACAGCCAGCCCAGGACCCGGAAAAGGCTGGCGCAATAAAATTTCTTCAGGCAGGCCCAATTCTTTCCCCAAAGCCCGCACTTCATCTTTAAAAAGGAACCTCAGAGGTTCAACCAAATCCATTTTCATTCTCTTGGGCAATCCGCCCACATTGTGATGCGTCTTAATCACAGCAGACGGCCCCTTCACAGACACACTTTCAATCACATCCGGATAAAGAGTGCCTTGCGCTAAAAACTGAATGTTTTTATATTTTTTGGCATGCGCCTCAAAAACAGCAATAAATTCATGGCCAATGATCTTGCGTTTACGTTCCGGATCCTTCACGCCTTTCAGCTTCTTTAAAAAGGGCTTGCGCGCATCTACAATTTCCGTGACATATCCCTGGGCTCTGCCAAAGACCTGGCGTATACGCTTTTCCTCTCCGGCGCGCAAAAGGCCATTGTTCACAAAAATACACACCAATTTTTTCCCAACGGCTTTATGCAAAAGCGCAGCAGCCACAGAAGAGTCTACCCCGCCGGACAAAGCCAGCAGGACACGTTCCTCTCCCACCTGCGCGCGGATCTGTTTGATCTGTTCTTTGGCAAAAGACGCCATGGTCCATTCAGGTCTTTCGCCGCACACACGAAAAATAAAATTGGACAGGATTTGCTTACCCAAAGGCGTGTGATGAACTTCCGGATGAAACTGTACCCCGAAAAACCGGCTTTCCATCTGCGCACATGCGGCATAAGGCGCATTGTCTGTCTGCGCCAAAGAAAAAAATCCTTTGGGCAGCACACGCACCGCATCCCCATGGCTCATCCAAACAGGCAGTTTGGCAGGCAGTCCTTCAAACAAAGACCCAGCATAAACCACATCAATATTGGCAGGGCCGTATTCCCTTTTTTGGGATTTTTCCACCACACCTGAGAAATGATTCACCATTACCTGCAGGCCGTAACAAATGCCCAGGACCGGTACACCCAAATCAAATATGCGCGGACTTGGTTTGGGCGCGCGTCTGTCATAAATACTGGATGGTCCGCCTGACAAAATAATGCCATTGGGACAAGACTGCCGGATTCTTTCCACTGGATAATTATACGGATGAATTTCACAATACACATTGGCTTCCCGCACACGCCGCGCAATCAGCTGCGTATACTGGGATCCGAAGTCCAAAATAATAATCATGTTGTTTACCCTCTGATTTTCTGTTTTGCCATTTACCTTGAATTGAATGGTTTGCCTGCAAGGGCGGACACAAGGCCCGCCCCTACGACTATATATTTCAATTTCTAATATCTAATTTCCAATTTCCAAAAACTATTTTTTTCCCATGCCCACTTTTTGCGCCTGCTGGAACAGCTTGCCTTCATGCTTGATTTCAGGGGCAATAATAATTTCAGTGAGCTGAAATTCCTTTATATTGGATGCGCCCACAGCGCCCATGCATGTCTGCACAGCCCCAGCCAAATTCTGCGTGCCATCATCCAAACTGGCCGGACCATGCAAAATCTCTTTCACTGTCCCCACTGTGCCCACCTTGACCCGTGTGCCTCTGGGCAGATTGTGATGCGGGGTGGCCATGCCCCAATGAAAACCCATGCCCGGCGCTTCACTGGCCCGGGCAAAAACAGACCCCACCATCACAGCATCAGCGCCGCTGGCAAATGCTTTGCACACATCACCGCCTGTGGACATGCCGCCGTCTGTGATAATGGCCACGTACCGTCCTGTCTTCTTATAATAAAAATCCCGGGCAGAAGCACAGTCCACAGTGGCTGTCACCTGCGGCACACCCAGTCCAAGCACCCCGCGGCTGGTGCACGCAGCCCCAGGTCCCACACCCACCAGCAATGCCGCGCATCCAGTGTCCATTAATTCCAATGCCGCATCATATGTCACACAATTCCCAATAATAACAGGAATTTTCATTTTTTGACAAAACTGCTGAAGATCAATCACTTGTCCGCCGCTGGACTTAAACCTGGCTGTTGTCACTGTGCCTTGAATCACAAAAATATCAGCCCCGGCCTCTGCGGCCAGTTTGCCCACACGCTCTGCATTCTGCGGAATACAAGACACCGCGCAAAGCACCCCGCCTTTTTTAATTTCCTTAACGCGCTGTGTCACCAGTTTGTCTTTCACAGGCTCCTTGTAGATGTCCTGAACAATCTTGGTGGCTTTTTCAGGTCCGGCCTCTGCAATCTTTTTAAAAATAGGTTTTGGATTTTCATAGCGGGCCTGGATCCCATCCAAATTCAACACAGCCAATCCGCCTTGTTTTCCCATGGCTATGGCAAAATCCACATCCACCACCCCGTCCATGGCGCTGGCCAAAATAGGGACTTTCAAAGTTGTGTTTCCAATCCGTGTGGAGATATCCGTGTCAGTCGGATTCACAGTCACAGTCCCTGGCACCAAAGCCACCTCGTCAAATCCATAGGCCCTGCGGGCCTCCCTGTCGTGTCCTATAAAAAAACCCATCGTTGTTAAACCTCCTTTTTTTAATAATAGAAATTCTAAGCCCTAAATTCTAAATCCTAAACAAAAAACAAATAATAAAATTAAAAAAACAAAGATAAAATTCTAAAAACTCCTTCATTTAATTTTGATGTTTTTTCTTATTCGTTTAGGATTTAGAGTTTAGAATTTAGGATTTTCTTTTCTAAATTTTTGCCATTGTAATCTTTTCTTGCTTCTGATATTTTCCTTTTCGATCTGCATAAGACACTTCACAGACTTCATCAGATTCCAAAAACAAAACCTGGGCAATGCCCTCATTGGCATACACTTTGGCAGGAATCGGGGAGGTATTGGACAGTTCCATGGTCACGTACCCTTCCCATTCCGGCTCAAAAGGCGTCACATTCACCACAATCCCGCAGCGGGCATAAGTGGACTTCCCAAAACAAATCGTCACAATGTTGCGGGGGATACGAAAATATTCCACTGACCGGGCAATGGCAATGGAATTCGGCGGAATTATCACATGATCGTCTGTCTGAACGGTTTCAAAAGCCTTGTTGTCAAAATTTTTAGGATCAATCACTGACCCGTTCCCATTCTTGAAAATCCTGAATTCATTGCCCACAC
>JANQER010000174.1 GCA_028278255.1 Elusimicrobiota bacterium
ATTTTGCCTTCCATATCAGCAGCCAATGCCGGCACACACCCCATCCGGCCTTTAGGCGTGACAAATATCTCTTCATAAGCGCCGTCATTTAAGTTTAGCACAGCCACACAGGACAAACCAAGCTTATTCTTATAAATTTTGGGCTGCACATGTGTGTCAGGCATGTCATGGCTTGACACCAGCTTCACCCATTGACTAATGTCCACATCGCTTAAAGAAGCTGTCACATTGTACCACGCGCTGCTGCGCGCTGCGCCCTGGGCGGCCGACGTCATCTGATAACGCGCGCTGGGGCTAAACACATAATGGCTGCTTTTGTCGCCTGATTTCCCGGCTATTTTCGTGTTGGCCAGATTCTTCATGCTTTGCGCGGAAAATTCCTGCATGGTGGCTGCCGCAGCCATGGCAGCGCCCATAAAGCCCATGGCAATGCGCCTGCTGTGAAGCGCAAAATACCGGGGCGTCCTGAACCTCTTGTGGAACCACACTTTTTTTCCGGTTTTGAGGTCATGGCAGCGAATCTGGTATTTCCCGAAAAGAACACACTTGTCCTTCCACACATCCACTTTATTGGACAAAGTGTATTCTGCTTTTTTCAGTTTAATGGTATAGACGGCTTTTCCAGTGTCCATATCCAATCCCACCAAAGAATTCCGAATGGCCACCACCACCCGCCCTTGCCCCACAGCCAGGCCGTCCGGCGGGCCAGAAACCCTCTCCCATTTGGCCATAATCCCGTCACGGGCCCGGTAAGTCCATTTCTCCTGACCGCTGACGCGGTCATAAGCCGCCACATAAACCATTTTTCTCTCTTTTCGCAAAAGACGAAATCCCGTCACCACAGTGTCTCTTGTTAAGAACACTGAATCCGGATAAGGATTCTTCTGATCCACAGACGCTGTCCACACAATCCCTTCCTTGGCGTCCAAGAGCGCTGTTTTACCGCCAATCACCAAAACCGCTGTTTTGTTCCTGGCATGCCACTTCACAATAGGCGACACTTTCTTTCCCAATGTCACTTCAAAAGGCTGTGAAAAAGTCATTTCCTGAAGAGTCCGGCTCACGCGCAGCACGCGTCCGCCCACAGCCATCCAAACAGATTGAGGCGTCAAAGTCATGACTGTCAAAGGCACCACAGGCGGCAAATCCAGTTCTCCCAACTCCACCTGCCATTTGACGTCACCGGACATGGACAAGACCCTGAGCACACCCTTTGGTTTATTCTCAGTGTTCCACCAATTCTCTGAAGACCCCAAAATCACAATTTCTCTTTGTGCCGGGTCCACAGCCACTGACAAACTCACTGTATCAAACGACTGTGTCCACAACACACTGCTGTCACGGTCCAATGCTTTTATATCCAATTGACGGCCCAATTGTTCAAACACAATCGGATGCGTGCCTGAGGTGATAATCTCCGCCTCTTTTTTCTTCCCCTCCCACATCAGCTTCCCGTTTTTGCCGTCAAAAAGCCACAATTTGTCTTCGTATGTTTTTTTCGCCACCTTTTCCACCGTGGTCACAGCCAAAAATGTGCCGGGCAGGGCCTCTAATTTTGTAATTCTCTGCCCAAAATCATGCGACCAAACCGGCGCTTGGGCCGCATGCAACAAAGCACTGTCACACACAGCCCCAAAAACAAAAAACATACTCAAAACCAATGCATATTTTTCTCTTGGCATAAAAACTCCTTATGACACCAAATACACTGCGCTTCCTTTATTCAATCAATACATCGGCATTTTCTCGGGCAGCTTGATTCACTTTGACTCTTAAACGCTCTGCCACAACCAAATTAACGGCTGTTCGATATTTTGTGGGCCATTTGATCGGAAGCCGGTTGATTTCTTTTCCTGACATATATTGATTGACCAGCACTGCGGCAAGCGCCCCATTGTTCCTAAAATCCGAATACACACCAGCCAATGCCCCGGCTCTAACGCATGTCGCTGTCGGCGCAATCACAGGCAGCCTGATCTTCAAAGTCTTCAAGATAAGGTGAGGGATAAAATTGACCGGATAAACCTCAAGATTCGGAATCATCAACAAGCAGTCAGCTTGTTTCTTGATGTCATTGAGAGCCCTTTGCATTTGATTCAACGACGACACCTCTATCATGACCAAATTCCGGTCACCCTGCGCCTGTAATTTTTTCAAGCGTCCGATAAATTTCACATTTTTTCCACGGCCATAAATCACACCAATGCGCTTTAATTCCGGAAAAGCATTTCGGATAAAATCTACTTGCTGTTTGGGATCCACGTTCGCATGAACGCCTGCATATTCAACCCCATTGCCCACTGGATCAAACACCATCCCAAACACAAAAGGCACGCCCTTTAAAAAATCCTTGGCCAAAATAACAGCAGAACTCCCCATGGTGAATAGCACTTTGGGCTTTTCAGCGGAAACAGCTTGTGCAATGGATTTCAAGGTCGGATACTCAGAAAAAGAAAACACCTTCATCTGGCAGGGGACATTGTCTGCTGACAACTTGTTTTTAAATCCTGCAATGGCTTCATCATAAACCGACAGATCACTGGATTTAATGGCAATAATTTTCACACGCTCTGCTGTATACACAGGTGCGATAAACAAGAATACGATTGAAGAAGTAATTATTTTGTGTAGTGTCTTATACATAATCGACCATGAATTCAAAAAAATGACATAATCAATTATAATGTCAATTATTATAATTATAAATAGTTAAATAATATAACATTGAAAATTTTACAACTTGTTTACGTGCGTAAGTAAAAATAGAAATGCATTGCTGGTTTTCAAAACCAAATGATCAATGGTAAAGATTTTTTTCTGGTTTATCTGGCAGGGACAGAATTTGACGTTGAACCCCGTGCGCCAACCGGGGAATTGTTTTTACGCTGAAGAACAGTGACTACTCAGGTCTACAAAAAAACACATTGGAACCAAGGATGAACACGGGTAAACACGGTAAAACATTTACAAATATTTTAGCTTAAAAAGAACCATAATATTTTCGTTTTTACCGTGTTTATCCGTGTTCATCCGTGGCCACCTGAGTAGTTACGAAGAACAACCCGAATAATCTCGCTGCGGCCGAACAAACGCATGGGCGGGCCCCAGCGTCCTGCGCCAGGCGAGACAATCAAGGTCATGCCATCCACTTCATATTTTCCATAAATATACGGATAAAAAATTTTCACAATATAATTAAACGGCCATATCTGGCCATTGTGCGTGTGGCCGGAAAGCATGAGGTTGGCTTTGTTCATTGCTGCAATAGCCCTGACCTGGACCGGGCTGTGCGCCAAAAAAATCACTGCGCCTAAAGGGACAGACTCTAATACACCAGACACAACAGCCGCATAATTTTTTTGATGGACTTCCACATCATCCACCCCAGCCATCACCAGCCCAGGAGCAGCCAATGCCCATCTGTCGCGCAGGACATGGAACCCGCATGCCTGGAGGAATGCCAGATTCTTTTCCAAGCCTGAATACACCTCATGATTGCCTGTCACAGCCCATACACCCAAGGGGGCTTTCAGCTCTTTGAGGACAGACGCAAACTCGTCAGAATGCACCACACTGCCGTCCACAATATCGCCTGTCAAAGTCACAATATCAGGCTGAAGCGCTTCCACCTGAGACAATATGGCCTTCAACCTCTTTATCCCCACCATGGCGCCCAAATGCAAATCCGACAAATGCACGAGTGTTTTCCCCTTCAGTTCCGCAGGCAAGCCAGACAAAGCCGCCTGATATTCCACCACCTTTGGCAGCCGTCCCCCTTGCACAAAAGCCGCCAAAGACAACACAGCTGTCAAACCCAGCGCTGCCAAACGAATTTTAAGGACCCACTGACGCAGCCAAAAACCAAAACCAGTGACCACATCCGCCATGAAGAAAAAAGCCAATGCCAAAAAAAGAACACCCATCCATGCAGCGCCCACCCATTCAATGGGAAAAGCAATCAACAAGTCAGATTTTCTGTCTAAAACCCGGCCCAGAGGAAAACAAGCCCAAAGAACCACAAAAGCCAGTTTAACCCATTGATTGAGTTTTGGAGGGATAACAGCGGGAATGGATTTTAAGCGCAGGAACACATACACATGCATTCCGCCCCAAACAGATAAAAATACAAGGAAAAAAACAAGAAATCTAATCATAAATTAAACCACAGATGGACACGGATAAACACGGTGAAAACGAAAATATTATGGCTTTTCTAAGTTAGAGGATATGTGCAAATGATTTACCGCGTTGATCCGTGTTCCTCCGTGGTTCCAATGTGTTCTTTTGCAGACCAGAGCAGTCACAATTTTTTTGTCTTTTAGCCGTGTTGATCCGTGTCTATGCTGCATGGTCCCTGCTAGTCAGAAGGGGGCATCCGTGGTTCCATGGTTTTTTCCCGCACACGGAACCAAATCACGCACGCCAGCACGCCGCTGAACAAAGTCATATTCACCAAAGTGAATATCTTCAAAATCGGATCCGTGGACACCCAGCCCGCCGGCACCAAACCCAAAATACACACCCACACCCCGGACGCCCACAACAAACTAATGTCTTTTGAGGACTTCCTTTTGACCATCCGCATCACCAGCGGAATATTAAACAACGGCATAATCACAGCGGCTAAAAAACCCACAGTTTCTACCATATATTCCTCACCTTAATAGTCATTGAATCGGCACATGTCTATTATATCTTTCCTTTTCTTTTCACGCAAAGCATAACCTTCGGGCGCGTACCCCAATGTCATCATCAGGCCCACACTGGCGCTTGACGGGATATTGAACAGCTTTTTAATTTTTTTCTCATCAAACCAGCCCAGCATGCAAGTACCCAGACCCAGTTCAGCAGCCTGCAAACAAAAATGCACGGCTGCAATCCCTATATCAATCAAAGAATACTCTTTGTTTTTGATCCGCCCCCCGATTTGAGAAACCAGCTTTGGCTTTTCAAGCACGAGAACCGCCAGTACCGGCGCCTGCGGCACAAACCGATTAAAAGACACAAGCGGCCCGTACGTGGTTTTGGCTGCCTGCTCTTTCAGCGCCGGATCATCCACCACAATCAATGTCCATGGCTGAGAATTACAGGCAGAAGGCGCCAGCCGGACAGACTCAATCAGCTTGTCAATTTTATCCCGTTCAACAGGTTTGTCCTGATACCGGCGCACACTCTGCCTGATTTTGATCAACTCACTGAATTCCATATATCCTCATAAATATATAAACCACGGATAAACACGGTAAATCATATTAAAATTTTTTGTTGTTAACAAAAAGCATAATAACTTTCTGCAAAACTGTCATTTTAGTCGTCCTGACAAGCGAGAGGGATTTGCAGCAGAAAGCGCATAATTGATTTTTGTCTTTACCGTGTTTATCCGTGTCCATCCGTGGTTGCGTTGTATTGCCTACCTTTTCAAAAGGCGGGCCATGATAATGCCTTTGATTTTCTTGATATCCGCCACCAAAGAATCTTTCACTTCTCCTTCCACATCAATAATATTATACGCAAAATTTCCTTTGTGTTTATTGATCATATCAGAAATATTTAATTTCTGATGAGCCAGCACAGCCGTGATCTGTCCCACCATATTGGGCACATTTTCGTTGGCAATCATCAAACGCGTGCCATCAGCATATCCCATATCGCAATCCGGGAAATTCACGCAGTTTTTCAAGTTCCCATTCTCCAAAAAACCCTGAATCTGCTGAACCGCCATGCAAGCGCAATTGTCTTCCGCCTCATCGGTGGAAGCGCCCAAATGCGGAATGGAAATAACCTCATCCATTTTCAACAATGTTTCATCCGGAAAATCCGTGACATAGCAGGACACAATGCCTTCTTTGACCGCACCGGCCAAATCCGCATTGTTCACAAGACCGCCTCTGGCAAAATTCAGGATCACTGCGCCCTTTTTCATAATGGAAAAGCGGTTCCCGCTCAGCAGGCCTTTTGTTTTGTCATTCAAGGGCACATGAAGCGACACATAATCCGATTCAGCCAAAAGACTTTCCAACCCAATGGCGCGCTTGACATTCCGGGACAAGCCCCAAGCCGCTTCCACTGAAATAAAAGGATCGTACCCGGTCACCTGCATACCCAAAGACACCGCATCATTGGCCACCATCACGCCGATCGCGCCCAAACCAATCACGCCAAGTTTTTTTCCTTTCAGTTCAGTGCCCACAAAGTTGCTTTTCCCTTTTTCAATCAGCTTGGGCACTTCATCGCCTTTGCCCACAAGGGTCTTGGCCCACTGAAGCCCTTTCATAATGTGCCTGGCAGACAACAGCATGCCAGCCAACACCAATTCCTTGACCCCATTGGCATTGGCGCCGGGCGTGTTAAAAACCATAATACCTTTTTGAGTGCACGTTTCAATGGGAATATTATTCACCCCGGCCCCGGCCCGGGCAATGGCTTTTAAAGACACAGGCAGTTCCATTTTGTGCATATCCGCGCTGCGCACCAAAATGGCATCCGGGCTCACAATTTCCGAAGCAATCTCATAAGATTCCCTGGGAAAAGCCTCCAATCCAACAGCTGCTATTTTATTAAGTGTCTGAATTTTAAACATGACAACCTCCTTTAATATTAAGATAAAATTCTAAATTCCAAGAAACAATAAAAAAAACAATGACCAATCACCAAGAGACAATAACCAAATAATAACCAATGACCAATATTCAATAACCAAACAAATGACAATCACCAAGAAACGATGATCAAACAATAACCAAATTCCAAGCCATAAGGCACAAACGACAATTTAAATGTTTTCTATTTTGCATTTCAATAGTTACTTTTAACATTTCCGGTCTGTTCGTGCTTCTGCATGAATGCTGACACTATTTTAAACTCACTGAGAATATTACTGTTGCGGATCACAATTCCTTTTTGATTGGTGCACACAGACACTGGCGCTAAATTGACTATTCCGCGCACGCCGGATTCCACCAACTGATCAGCTGTTTTTTGAGCTGCTTCACCGGGCACTGTGATGATCCCGATCTCAATCTCCTGCAGCTCCACCACCTGAACCAGCTCGTCTATGGGATAAAGAGGAATAGGACAAGACAATGATTCCACCTTATTGATATTGGAGTCAAACCCCGCCACAATCCGCATGCCTGATGGCATTGTCTGATCCTGATGAATCAAAGCCGACCCCAACCTGCCCAACCCCACCACGCAGGCTTTTCGAGGAACCAACAAGCCAAGCGCCTCTTGAATCTTAGATTTAAGCTTTGTCACAGGATATCCTTTCCGCGTAATCCCGGTTTCACCTATATAACCAATATCTTTCCTTATATTATGCGCCCCCTCCCCCAGTTGACGGCCAATTTCCTGGGAAGACACCATCTGGACATCTTTTTCCTCTAAAGCATACAAATACTGCTCTATCGTACATAACCTTATAAGTGTAGGCTCTGGCATGGAACTCATAGGAATCCTCACAATTTATTTGTGATTTATTTCACTAATTTATACCATATATTCCCATTGACGTCAATAGGAAAATAAAATATAATTATGTTATTGATTTCAATATCATGGCAATCTGACAACCTGTCATTTTAAATAATTTTTACGTCGGAAAATAAAATATTACATCAAACACAAAAAAGGCTTCCCATTTCAAATGGAATATTGTATGATTTTCGTATTGTGAAATAAATCACGCATAAAAGGAGACTTACCA
>JANQER010000237.1 GCA_028278255.1 Elusimicrobiota bacterium
CAGGGGCTTGAAAGCCGATGGCGCCGACTTAATTCGTCGGATTGGGGGCCATCGGTGCCTAATAATATTTATAAATTTTGATTTTGATAAAAATTTCGCACCCGAAGGGTTCCAATTTCACCTGCAAAGCCGGTCAATTTCGTGAGCAAAGCGAACCAATTTCGTCCGCCTTTGGCGGACTATACTGAATTTTCAATCATAAAGGCAAGGGCTTGGCGGATGCGGCGGCGGTCTTCTCCTCGTCGGAAACTAAGGCCTGTCAAATAACTGCCTGCATGCCGGTTGGTGCGCGCCACCATGGCAGGCACGCGATGAAAAGAAAATCTGCCGCACACATCAAAATCCAAAAAAACAGTTTCCCCGGGCTCAAAACTCTCCAATGTTTCTATCCGAATACCGGAAAAACTAATGTCCCGGATAATCACCCTGCCGACTTTATCCGCATTCGGGTCTTTGAAAATATCTCCCCCCAAAAAAAAGCTAACACGATGATGCGTGCGTTGTTCTGATATCATATCTTCCGCCTTTTCAGCTGTCTCTTTTCTTGAAAGAACCGCTGTATAATATGACGTGCCTCTGAAGAAAGCACACGTGCGCAAACACGGACACAATGATTAAGCTTAGAATGATCTAGTATATTCATCACAGAACCGCCGGCACCGGCTTTGGGATCTGGCGCGCCAAACACCACTTGATGCACACGGGCCAAAACAATGGCCCCGGCACACATAGGACATGGTTCGACGGTTGTATAAAGTATTGTAGCACCTAATCGTTCATTTTTCAATCGGGAACAGGCCTTGCGCAGAACCAATATCTCCGCATGGGCCGTGGGATCTTTTCTGGCCTTGATACGGTTGTGATCAGAGGCAATCACTTTATTGTCTTTCACCAGCACAGCGCCCACAGGCACTTCATCTTCTTTGGCTGCCTTTTCAGCTTCCTCCAAAGCCAACCGCATGAACCTTTGATCAGCCGAAGACCGGCCTCTGCTTTTCCTCTTATTATTCTCTCTCCCCATCTCCCTGTCACCCTCTCTCCCCACCCCTTTTCCGAATTGCCTGAATACGTTCCAGCACCGGCGGGTGGGAATAATTCAAAAACACATAAAAAGGATGCGGCCGTAAATGAATCAAATTCGAAATCGAAAGAGTTTTCAAAGCCCGAATCATAGACTCAGGCTGGCCATAAGTGGTGGATGCGTACGCATCTGCCTCATACTCGTTATGCCTGGAAAAAACATTCATAGCAACAGACAAAACAAATGAAATCGGCGAATAAAAAATACCAAAAAACACAAGCCCGGCATAAACAGACATGTTTTCCATTTGAAAAGCCTCAAAAAGACCCGGCCGGCTGATAAAAACAGACAGCAAATAAAAAACAATGCCGTGCTGAACAAAACCCAGGACCATGCCTTTTAACACATGCTTTTTCTTGTAATGCCCGATTTCATGCGCCAGCACAGACACCAATTCCGGTACAGAATGTTTTTCAATCAGCGTATCAAACAAAGCAATTCTCTTATTCTTCCCAAAACCGGTAAAAAAAGCATTGCTCTTGGAAGAACGCTTGGACCCGTCCATCACAAAAATATTTTTCAAAGAAAAAGACACTGATTTGGCATAATCAAAAATCGCTGTGCGCAGTTCCCCCTCACCCAAAGGCGTGAATTTATTGAACAAAGGCATAATCCAAGTGGGCGCTATAAACTGCACAAAAAGGCCGAACACTGTCACGCCTGCCCAGCAATACACCCAAGCCCAAGCCCCTGTCCACTGAAAAAACGCCAAAATCCCGGCAGCCAAAACCCCGCCCAAAACAGCTGTCAAAGCATAGGCTTTGATCCTGTCTGTCATAAATGTCTTTACTGTGGTTTTATTAAACCCGAATTTCTCCTCAATCACAAAAGTGCTGTAAATGGAAAAAGGCAGAGACAGCCAGTCATTTGCCAAAAACAAAATCCCGAAAAACAATAAACCCGTGACAATCGGAGAAAAGCCCCATCCACGCACAAGCCCATCCAAATAATTAAAACCGCCGAAGAGCCAGAAAACCAGCAAGACAATCAAATGAAAAGAAGACACAATCAAACCAAAATTTGTCTTGGTCCGCGTGTAATCCAAGGACTTGGCATACTTATCAGGATCAAAAACCCCTTTAAACTCATCCGGGATATCCCCTTTTAAAGTCTGCACATTCAACCATTCCGCCCAAGTCTCAATCGCAAAAATCACTAAAAGCGCTGTCAAAATAACCACAAAATAAATATTCATTTTATCTCCTGATTCAAAATTAAACAAAGTGAAACAAAGATTGTCGTAGGGGCGGGCCTTGTGTCCGCCCTGTCAGACAAGCCAATCAGCATAAATATATAAAAATATTGAAATTTAGAAAACATATACAAATTGGATCCAAATTAATTTTAATATTTCCTCTGACCGGGCGGACACAAGGACCGCCCCTACGACAATTCTTTTAATTTTCAATCCCCACCCTGCGACCAATTCCTTTGCCTTTAACCTATACTATAATACCCCTTCCCCCACGGTTACGCCCACTGGGGCTGGTTCTTTTTGCCAGCGGGAAATGACCCACGCCACTAATAACAACAAAGCTGCTAACAAAAAAGGCGCGCGCAGCCCCATCACAGCGCCCAAAAACCCGCCCAACACCGGCCCTAAACCATTGCCAAAAAGAGATCCCATCATGGTCACGCCCAGCACACCTGCCTGCCGTTCTGGCACTGACCCATGCGCCACCAAACTATTTAATGACGGCTGCACACCGCCCATAAAATAACCCAGCAAAATCCGCAGCAAAATCAACATCATCACACTGGGCACAAAAGCCTGCGGCACAAAAGCCAATCCTGCGCCGAACAAACACGCCTGCAATATCCGCACATGACCCCTGCGGTCCCCCAAACGGCCCCAAATCATTGACCCAAAAAGAGCTGCTGCAGCTGTCACACCAAAAACCAGCCCTGTTAAAATCCCCCACTGCTGCGACTCAGGCGCCAACACCTTGACCAACAAAGCCAGCACAGGATGCGCGCACATAAAAGCAGTTTGCACCAAAAACTGGATCAAAGACGCACTGGACAGCATCTTTGACTTAAACACAAACCGATAATTATCAAAAATAGTTCCGGCTTCATTTTTCTTCAACAAAAACCTATCATCCGGCACTAAAAAATAAAAAACACTCACCCCAATAATCAACAAACCAGCTGAACATAAAAGCAAAGGCCTAAACCCCCACACATCCACAAAAACACCGCCCACCAGCGGCCCGCCAATCACCCCGGCCAAAAGCGCAGACTGCTGCGCGCCCACAGCAAAACCCACCTTGTCCTTTGGCGCCAAAACAATCACCAAAGCTGTAATGGCAGACACAAACCCGCCCAACAAACCATGAAACATGCGCAAAACAAACAAATCCGTCACATTCCGCGCATAAGCCATCAAGATCAAAGCCAAAGCAGACCCCAGCATGGCGCGCAGCACCATACGCTTACGTCCATATTTATCTGCCAAATTCCCCCACACAGGCGCCATGAGTCCCGCAAACAAAAACCCTATACCAAAAATCACACCAGCCCATGACACAGCCTTTGACATATCCTGCACACCCAAAGACTGAATATAAAAAGGCAAAAACGGCATAAACTGGGCCATGGCCATTAAACCCAAAAACTGCATCACACAAATCGCTATAAGAGACTTTTTCCAGTTGTTCATAAAAAATTAAACCACAGAGCGCGCAGAGAACACATTTGAAAAATCCCCTTCGCAGCGCTCAGGAGGGCTTCGCCCTGGGTTCACCCCTCAGAACATGGCTGCACAGCAGCCACATTCCGAGCCCTACGGGAAAATTTTCATTTGCACTTTTTTGCACATCAATCATTGACGACAATATTGTGCAACTGAAAATTTTGGGCTAAACAACTATCCCTGTGTTTCTCTGTGGTTGAAAAGTTTGTCTTTAATTTTTTGAATTTTTTGACTGACAAAAACATTCATTTCCTCAGACATCACATAAGCCATGGGAATCAGGAACAAAGTCAAAGGCATGGCCATGGCCAAACCCCAAGCCAAAGACAATGCCATGGGCGCAATAAAAGGTTCATACCCGATAATGCCGTACACTGTGGGAAAAAGCGCCACCAATGTGGTAATGGAACTTGCCATAATCGGCCGCATACGCACCACCCCGGCTTCCACAGCCGCTTGCACAGCATTCAATCCCTCAGCTCGCTTCTTATTAATAAAATCTACGAGCACAATGGCATTGTTCACCACCACCCCAGCCAAAGCCACAATCCCCAAAAGTGCCATAAAAGAAGCTGGCTTGCCGTGCAAAATCAAAGCATACACCACACCCAGCAACCCAATCGGGATTGTCAAAAGAATAATAGACGGCTGCATATAGGAACCAAACACAGACGCCAAAATCACCAGATCCAGGAACACCGAGTTGTTGCCGATGGCGAAGATACTGGCCAGCTC
>JANQER010000246.1 GCA_028278255.1 Elusimicrobiota bacterium
TGACTGTGAAAACCGTCCCATAAAGATTATAATGTCAGATGGATCTTTGACAGAAATGGCGTATGACTACACAGGGCATAGGGTAAAGAAGTCAGTCACCCCTGCTGGTGGATCAGAGCAGACTCATATTTACGTGGGGGATCTCTACGAAATCACACCCACAGAAACAATCAAACACATACATGCAGGAGCGCAGAGGATCGCTAGTATTGGTTCAGTCTCAGGCACAAAATATATTCACACAGATCACTTAGGAAGCACCAGCGTCATTACAGATGAAAGTGGAAACGCGGTGCAAAGCACTAAATACACGCCGTTTGGTTCTGTTTGGGAAACAACCGCAGATTTAACAGATAAGCTTTATACAGGCCACCGCTTAGATAATACAGGCCTTATCTATGCCAAAGCCAGATATATTGATCCAAGTTTTGGAAAATTTGTGTCGCCTGACACGATCATTCAAGACCTCTATGACCCGCAGACATTAAACAGATACACTTATTGCAGAAATAACCCAATCATCTATGTTGACCCTGATGGTCATTTATTTGGATTGATTGTTGCTGTTACTGTGTCAGCTGCAATGGGTGGGACACATGGGAATGTTTTTAGTGGAAAAGCATGGAGTAATTTTGATTGGAAAACAGCTGGAATAAGTGCAGCGGGATCATTGGCTGGAATGGGGGCATACAGTTGGGCTGGAGGTGGTCTCTCTGGTTCTTTCGTTGGTGGAATGGCTGGAGGAGCTGTTTCTGGTGGTTTAGGAACAAGTGGGAATGTTTTAGAAGGCGCAATGATGGGAGGCGTGACAGGTGGGCTTACTGGAATGGTTACATACGGAATTAGCCAGATGCCTTTTTCAGCAGTTCCAGGTTCGTCTTACATGCCTGGTATGGGAAATCCCATTGCAAATGGTGCAGGAGCTTATTTAACCACATATATGATGGGTGGCAATAAGGCGCAAGCAAATAAAGCTTGGCGAAATGGGTATTGGTCTGGTGTTTTAAATAACGTAGGAAACTTTGCTTATAATATGTCCCGTGCCCCTAGTCAAAGAGCACCAAAAAGTGGTGAACATATGATGTCGCGTCGATTGAATAAAGCAGGGCCAGTTTTAGGAACTGCCTTAAAGATTATGGGAATTGGACATTATGCGCCTGTTGATATTGGGACAGGCCGTACAAGGGAAGGTTACCCAATTAATGGAAGATTGGTCGGTGGAGAATATTCTGCAAATGCCCCAAGGAATTCTTTTAGCAAATTTGGAACAAGTCCAAGCACATCTTTTCATCCTCTTAATGTTTCTTTTGATCAGATTCCTTTAGGGGATTCAGGTGGTTACTTCTTTCTAGGAAACAATTCTAATGTTTGGGCAAACGGAGTGAACAAATAAAAATGAAAAAAATAATTAGCTTTATATTATTCTGTGTTTTTACTACGGGTTGTATGACAATGGCTTATAATCAAAATGATTCCCAAAAAATGGAGAGAGACAAGACAATTTACCGCTGGTCAGGTGAACCTGGTGAGTATTTATCGGAGCCTATCGAGATAAAATATAAAGAAGAAATAGTCGGAAAATTATATGAGGTAAACAATAAAGAAAGCATCGGTACCACTCTTTATTTTGAAGCAGTGAAGAATGGAGAAAAAATAGAGTTGTGGAAATATTCAGATTACAGAAATTTAGGAAAAGTTACGCAGAGCGAAGATGGAGATGTCTTGCGTATTTATCATTGGCATTCATTTATTTTTAACAGGCCCTATGTAACTGAATTTAAAATTCAGACGCAAAGCCTTAAGACATATAAAATAAGTAAAAAAGCTTATCAAAAGATATTGAATGAATAAAGTATAGAAATGTTTAGAAAAATATTTTCAGAAAACGAAAACCACTGGTGATGTATGCTGGTGGTTTTTGTTTTTAGCTTTAATCAAGATCAGCGGTGCTAAGGTTTTTGGATGCACCGCTGAAGCTTTTGGGTTGGCGAGGGTGGGCATTGGGTAATTGGGGCGTTATGAAAAGGGATAAACAGGTCAGCGGGCGCATTGCTGGCCTGCTGGCGTGCTGGCCATGATGGGACAAGTGTTTCTTTATGATGGCCGTGCTGGCAGGTATCCCATGCCCACGGCCCAAAAAGAAACACTTGGACCCAAGGCCCACGCCCAGGCCCAAGGACCAGGCGACAAGAAAAGAAACCAGCGGTAGGCGGAAACGCGGCATTGAAATAGTCACCAGCGTGCGGAAAACGAAACAGTATGACATACGAAAGCAGGGGCCACAATGGGGATCCCCCAAAGCCTGGCTGAATAGTTTACCAGGCTTACCTATGCGCGCGCGCGTTCCAGCCACAAAAATGAGCTGTGCGGCGTAACAGCGGTGGCGGAAAAGGTTTGCTGTGGGAGCGGAAAAAAGACAGCTCATTTTTGTGGCTGGAACGGGGGGATGCAGTAGATGGCGGCTGGGGGCGGGCCGCCAGGGGAGAACAAAACTTTGCGCTGACAAACTTCATTAAAAACTTTCAGCGCACGTCACAGACGCGGGGCTTTTGGCGGGCCGCCAGTGCTGGCCGCAGAGGTCACAAAACTTTTCTTGTCACTTTGTGGCCAGCGCTGGTGGGATTACTGGCGGCATTGTGAGGGCATCTTCTTAAACGCTAACACAACCAAAAACCTTTTTCCTTGATTGATTCATTGATGAACCACCCATAGCCGGACTAAATGCAGTGAGTGAGAGAATGTACACCGGCCTGTTTTTCATTCAATCCGAGCAAACGATACCCACCGCATCCTGGCGGGCTTGATGGGGGCATCTTCCTAGAGATTCCATTCATTCAAAAGAAAAATATTTTTTGATTCGGAGCGGTGGACTTCATCCCCTGGGATCAGCGGGGCGTCAGCGGAAAACAAAACACACATGACAAACTGTTTTTAAAGGATGGAACAAACAACACCCCTCCAATAAACGAGCGGGCCGAAGGCCCGCGGTCGGAGCGGGGAAAGTAGAGGGGAAAAGAAAAACCACGCGCCAGCGGGGGTTTTTCGGTTTTTTCAAGTTTTACGACGCACGAGGATGCAATCCAAGGCGGCTGAAAATTTATTTTGATGGTTTGATATGCCTTAAAAACAAAACTTCTTTCCGACGAACAAAGTTTAAGAATAAACCAACCTATTGAGAGCTGTATTGATATAAGGGGCCTAACGTGATAAGTTCTTGCATGAGTGAATTTGTTATTCCATTAAGATCGCATCCTTCAAAAATTTCAATCGCAGAGAAAGTTTCCAATAATAGACGGGAGCTTACAAGTAAAACTTGATTTTGTGCGCGCTTGTCTGCTCGTGGATTTGGATCGTTAAAGTCCGGGTTGTCACGGTATAGCCTTAATCCTAAATAACCGGCATGTACGCCACCAGAAAGTGTGTTGTATACATATTCAATATCAGGATTTGATAATTGTTCGAGGATATTAGAAGGCCCTTTAAATTCTGGCTGATACCAATAGCCGCGCAGTTTTTCTTGGTAAATGAAATGTTTAGCGCGTTCTTGATCTTCTGTATTTAGTAACTCTATGCCTTTTATTATTTGTTGACGGTGGGATTGTTTGGCTGGTTCTGGAGTGTTTTTATCAGATATTGCGGATTTGAGAAAAAAATGAAGATATTTAAAACCCATGAAATCGGAGTTGTTTTTATTGTGTGTAATAATTACAGAATTGAATAGCATGTCCAACATTGTGCGAATTAATAAAACAGAAGAAAAGGCCCATCCATTGCGGCAAAGTGTAAAATTAGCACGATGCATGGTAAGGCAGTCACCTGAAATGATATTCAATGCAGATGATGAATGTCGCTTACGGAATTGACCTTGATTCTTGTCTGAAATTGTCTTGTTGACAAGAATCGCAAAAAGTTTGCACTTACGGTGAAATTCAATAACTTTTCTATCTGCAGCTAATAAAATGGGATTGAGTAACTGTTTGTGAGTCTTTCCAGGCTTTGGTGACAGAATATGTGAAAGTGCCTTGATAACACTGCTGATAATAGGAACCCTCATCTTTTCCAATCCCTGATAATGATGGACTTATCTTTCTGTTCCACAACCAGCTTTTGTGATTTGCGCCATTTCAGGTTTCTGATGATTTGCGGGGGAATCACCACGTAAAAGGAATGCGTGCCAAGCTTTGTCAGTTTGCGGATGTATTGCTCTTTCATCAGTAGCCCCTTTCCTGCCACATGCCCGCCCCTTTTTCAATAAGGAACATTTTACCAAATTACCGGTGTATAAAAATAAAAGTGTTTTGATCTTAATTCAGGAATATTTAAGGAATAATACGATCAAAGACTGGAAAAGCACAGTTACACAGGAACAATAGATGAAGTTCGGATACACAACCGAGTGCTGACAGACACACAAATTCAAACACACTATGACATGGCGCCCAATTACCCGCC
>JANQER010000452.1 GCA_028278255.1 Elusimicrobiota bacterium
GTAGATCTCTTTATGTGTTGAGCGGGGCGCGAAGCGCGGCTTTTAACCATAAAAAATCTTTTTGTAATGTTTTTACCCACAGATTCTGTGAAAGAGCCATAATTTAGAGTTTTTTTTAAAATATATCTTCCACAAAAGCCTTAAAGCGCTGGCCGAAAGTGGTGTTGCGTGCGGCGCGGCGTGAACGCGCCCATGCGCCCAAATGACGATACTGCACCAGCCCCATGGCTGTGGCATAGCTCGGATGTGTGATAATGTCCGGCGGGCCGGCCATGTGCTGGGGCAGGCCAACCCGGATAGGCAGATCCAAAATTTGTTCAGCCGCAGGCACAACCCCCTGCAGCAGAGAACCGCCGCCGGTCAACACAATACCCCCGCCTGCCACATGATCCGCATAATTGGAATTTTGCAATTCCTCTGAGACCACTGTGAAAATTTCTTCCACGCGCGGGGCAATGTAGTCAAAAATCACCTGACGCTTGAGCTGCCTGGGCGTGCGGCCGTCAACGCTTGTGTATTCAATGTCTTCCTCCACATCTCCCTGGGCCAGTTTGCGGCTGGCAGCGCCATACCGTTCTTTGACCATTTGCGCCTGTGAAAGAGACGTGCGCAAAGCATGAGACAAATCATGCGTAATGGCATCTGATCCCAGGGGAATTTCCTTGGTGAACCGAATGCTTCCCTCAGCAAACAGCGCCAGGCTGGTGGTTTGGCCGCCCATGTCCACAAGCAGACAGCCCAAATCTTTTTCTTCCGCTGAGATCACTACATCCCCCACAGCCAATAACCCGTAAATCGGTTCATCCACATGAAAACCAGCGCGCGCAATGGCTTTCCATACATTGTTCAAATGACTCTGCGAAGCTGTCACAATATGCACGTCCGCTTCCAAAAGGCTGGCTTCCATGCCCACGGGATTGGGCACGCCGTTTTGCCGGTCCAGGATAAAATCCTGCGGAATCACATGCACGATTTCCCTGTCCGGAGAAATCGGCACAGCTTTGGTGTTTTCCACGACCTGGTCCCTGTCGTCCGCTGTGATTTCTTTGTCTGTGCGCGCAATGTTCATGGCGCCGTGATGATTGAAAGTTTGAATGTGCGCCCCGCGAATTCCCAGAAGAACATTTCGCACAGCCCCAGCCATTCCAGCCATTTCTTCAGCCTCTTCAATGGCCCGGGACATGGCTCTGGCTGTCTCGTCAATATTAATGACCACCCCGCCTTTTAACCCCCGGCACGCACAACGGCTGCCGCCTAGTATTTCCGTGGTTTCTGTAGCGGGATCCTGTTTGGCCATCACACAAACAACTTGAGAACTCCCCACATCTACGCTTGCCACAATATCAGGTTTTGGCATATGTGCTCCTGTATACAAATTTTTGATTTTAGATTTGCGATTTTTGATTAAAAAACGATCATCCCCATTTCAAAACTGTCGCTGTTCTATAAAATAAGATGCTGAGGTTTTTAATCGCAAATCTAAAATCAAAAATCCAAAATCTTCTTGGGTTTTACCACTATCCGGCGATCTTCTACAAAACGAATGTAATCTACGCCATTGACCAACGCATCGTCATCCAATACACGTTCCAAACGCATGGCTTTTTTCATGATTTGATTTTCATCTTGAGACAATTCTCCCCAAAAAACCGGAAGATTGTTCTGCAAATAGAGCAAAACATCATTGCCTGCTGTTAATTTGATTTTATACACGGACTGTGCCCATGAAATCAGCATGTTTCCCAAACATTTTGAAAAAAACAACACGGGTTTGGCTTTGTCCCCTTCAGGCACATTGGATAAAATCATTAACTTTTTGTTTGAAGCGGCCACTGTCTCCAATGGAAAAAGCGCGCCGGACGCATCCATGCCCAGCCACCTGCCTTTTTGGTATACCTTGGCTTCTGGACGGCGCAGCTCAAAATGAATGCGCACTGTCCGGTCCCAGCCGCGCTGCACGCTCACATGCGACAGCTCAGGATAGGCGGTTTCTATTGAAAGAACTGTTTTTTGCGCTGAAAAGCCGAACAAATGGTCCCCGGGAAAAACACCTGCTTTTTCCAAAAGATTTTTAGGCGCTGAAGCAGACACTTGCACATCTTGTATTTGAAGCCAGGGAGAACGCACCCAAAAAGCATACGCTGTGGCGCCGAGCCAAAGGCTCAGGCAGA
>JANQER010000454.1 GCA_028278255.1 Elusimicrobiota bacterium
GTAGATCTCTTTATGTGTTGAGCGGGGCGCGAAGCGCGGCTTTTAACCATAAAAAATCTTTTTGTAATGTTTTTACCCACAGATTCTGTGAAAGAGCCAAATATTTATTGTATATTATATACATATTATAAATCTTGTAATGGCTATAGCAGGAGCTTTTTATGGAATCTGCTGATTACACCAGGCGTGGTTTAAGAGTTGTTGTCATTTTTGTGGGGGTGGGGATTTTGGCAATGGTTTTGCTGCGTTTGACAACAATGAACCCTCCTCCCACTCGTGCAAAATTAAAAAAGCCTCCTCTTCCCCTGTATGGGCAAGTGAGTGACTTCCATTTTTTGAATGCCCAGGGGTTTTATGTATACCTGAATGATCTAAAGGAGCATGTGTGGGTGGCTGATTTTATTTTCACGCGTTGTAAAGGAATGGGCATGCGTCTTTATATGGAAATGGAAAGCCTGCAAAAGGAATTCCCCATGTCCAGCGGCGTACGGTTTGTGTCATTTTCAATAGACGCGGCTCATGACTCTCCTTTTGTCTTGACCCAATATATTAAATCCAAAAAAATCAATCAAAAACAATGGTTTTTTTTAACAGGAAAGCCCAGGAAAATAAATGCGTTTCTTTTGCAAGATTTTTCTATGGCTGTTCAGCGAAAAAAAGAGCCGTATGAATGCCCCGGAGACTTGTCCCGCAGCAATAAATTTGTTCTCATGGACCGCAAAGCCCAAATCCGGGGTGTTTACGCTGTTTCCAGTGGTGATCAAATGGCGCGGCTGAGAAAAGACATCAAGAGTCTGTTGAAACCTGGAGATTAATAAGGACCCTGGTTATTGTTTCTTGGAATTTGGTTATTTCCAGTTTATCCGGGTGAGGCAAATTGAACAATGAAAAACAGGCCATTTGTCATCGGTCATCGGGGCGCAATGGGTTATGCGCCGGAAAACACACTGGCTTCTTTTGAAATGGGATGGAAAATGGGCGTTGATTTTCTGGAGTGTGATGTCCATTTGTCGCGGGATAAGCAGCTGGTGGTTATGCATGATGAGGCGTTGGACCGCACCACCAACGGCACAGGTCTTATTCAGAACAGATCCTGGCCTTATATCAGAAAGCTGGAGGCAGGGGCCTGGTTTCACAAGCGTTTTCAGGGGCAGCGCCCTTTGCGTTTGTCTGATTGTTTGACTTGGCTGGCGCACAAAAAAACCCCTGCTGCCAATCCCCTGAAGTTGATTGTGGAGATTAAAAATCAATCTGTGAGGTATGGCGGCATCGCGGAATCTGTGGTCAAGGCACTGAAACAGAAGGGATTTATAGAGAGGAGTGTTGTGATTTCTTATGACCATGTGCTTGTGAGACGATTGAAAAATCTTTGTCGTGATTTGACAACAGGTATTCTCTTTAGAGCGCCCTTGCCGGATTTGTCCGAGCGGATTAAGTGGACACAAACAGACGGCCTTTTCCCACGCTTGAACGTGCTGACGCGTTCTCTTATGGGATTGGCGCATAAGAAGAAAAAATTTGTGTTTACCTGGACTGTCAATGAAACAAAGGATATGAAAAAGAGTCTCCATCTGGGGGTGGACGGGATTACCACCAATTATCCGGACAAGCTGGTGAAAGTGATATGTGGTCGTAGAGGCGGTTCCCTGTGTCCGCCCGTTCAAAAAGAAAAGTGAAAAAAGACAAAATCAAACAATTGGCGCATTCTTTGGGATTTGATGTTGTTCGGTTTTCCGGCGTGAAAATCCCGGACAAAGACCAGGCATTTTTTTTGCATTGGCTGAAGCAAGGAAAAGCAGCTGGAATGAGCTGGTTGTCACGCGATCCTGGCATTCGGTCGGATCCCAAGCATCTGATGCCGGAAGCTTTAAGCATTGTTTCATTGGGGATTCATTATTTTCAGGGCACACTGCCTGGACCGCCCTCTGTCCCGTCCGGCCGTGTGGCCCGATATGCGTGGGGAGAAGACTATCATTCGGTTGTTCGAAACCGTTTGAATCAATTTCAGTCTGGTTTAAAAAATATTTTTGGCCCTGAACTGAAAACTTGTCATGTGCTGGATATTCAGCCTTTTTTGGAGAGAGCTTTTGCTTGTCAGGCCGGCCTGGGTTTTGTCGGAAAACACACAAATGTGATTGTTCCGGGAATGGGGTCTTATTTTTTTTTATCGGAAATATTCATTAATTTGGATTTGGCGCCTGATCAGCCTTTAAGCCCGGATTGCGGGGATTGTGTCAAGTGTGTGAAGAAGTGCCCTGTGAATGCTTTGGATTCTCCTTATTCACTGGATGCCAGGCTGTGCCGTTCTTATCATCTGATTGAAAACCGCGGGTGGATTCCGCGCGATATGCGCACAAAAATGGGACATTGGATTTTCGGATGCGATCTTTGCCAGGATGTCTGCCCGTTGAACCCGGATTTTGCATTAGGGCGCGAGGATCGAGACGGACGAGACGGAGGCTTTTTCGACGACAAAACCGAGGGCAATGCCGTAAGCATTGGGCGAGGTTTTGGAGGAAGAAAAAGTCCCGTATCGTCCGTCGAATCCCGCGATCCTAATGCAAAACCCGGGTTTAATCATCAGGTCAAAAAAACCAAATGGCCTGAGTTTGAGGCGGACAGAGGCGCGGGCGCCTGGGTGCCTTTGGCTGATATATTGCGTCTCAGAACCCGGAATCAATTTAAAGCGCGGTTTGAAGGCACCTCACTCCTGCGTGCCAAACGCGCAGGGCTGTTGCGGAACGCCTGTATTGTGGCTGCCAATCTCGGGGTGGTTGAGCAGTTGCAGGGCCTTTTGGAAGAATGCCTGTTCCATGACCCGGAACCTGTGGTGCGCGGACATGCTGCTTGGGCTTTGGGGTCAAATCCGAATCAAAAACAAAAGAGGATTTTGGAAAGGGCCATGAAAAATGAAACAGATGCGGATGTCCTGGCAGAAATAAAAAACAGGTGATAGCAGGAAAATATTTAGGCAGTGTATAACACCGGTGTCGCGGCGGTTTTGGTTATGTCAAAAAACTTATGAAAAAACATGAAACCACGGATAGACACGGATGAACACTGAAAAGCAAAAAAATAACCTGGATAGAAAATCATAACAATACTATTTTTAAAGTTTTTATCCCCGTGTTTATCCGTGTTCATCCGTGGTTAATTTTAGTGAGGGAAAAACATGAAAAACGATTTTCAGCAAACCGTTGTGTCAGAGGTGAAGCGGCGCGGGCGCGTGACATTTGCGGAGTTTATGTCATGGGCCTTATACCATCCCCGTTTTGGTTATTACACGCGGCGTGGGCATGGAATGGGCCGTTCAGGTGATTTTTTCACCAATGTGCAGGCTGGCGGCCTTTTCGGGCGGCTTTTAACAGAATCATTTTGTGAAATGTGGGATTATTTGGGCTCATCGCATTTAAGCCTGGTGGAATTGGGCGCTGGGAACGGGTTGTTGGCAGAGCAGGTGCTCAAAGCTTTGCAAGAAAAAGGCCGGGCAGGAGGGGTGACCTATTATTTGGTCGAAAAAAGCCAGCCTGCGCGCGAAGAAGCGCACAAGCGGTTGTCCCGGTTTCCGCGCATCAAGATCCTGGATGATCTGACATCCTTGGAGCATGTGTCAGGGGTGGAGGGGTGTGTGTTTTCAAATGAATTTTTTGACGCGCTGCCTTTTCATCGTGTTTTGCGGCAAGGGGAAGAATGGCAGGAACTTTATGTGGTGGAAGATCATGGGATGTTAAAAGAACAGCCTGGTCCGCTGTCAACGCTGCAATTGGCACAAGTCATGGCGGAGCAAGATGTTTATTTGGCGTCCGGGCAAAAGGCTGAAATCTGCTTGCATATGGACGGGGTCATGGCCGAGATACAGAGAATTCTCCGGAGAGGTTTTGTGGTGAGTATTGATTATGGCGGGCCTTCAAAGGATTTATACCGTGAAGACCGTGTGGAGGGAACACGCCAGGTTTATCAAAAACATAGGCTGGAGCCTGATCCATTTTGTAAAATAGGAGAGCGGGACATCACCGCGCATGTTGATTTTGGCCGGCTGTCTGTCTTGGGGAAGCGTGGTGATTTAAATCCTCTTGTTTTTGTCAGCCAAGGATTGTATTTTGTGCATTCCGCAGAGGCTGTTTTAAGAGAATCTGTTGAGACAAGCGTCGGGCAGAAGAGAAACGCATCCATGGCGGCTTGTGTGCAGCAAATGATCCATCCTGGCTCTTTGGGCGGTGCTTTTCATGTTTTGGTACAAGGAAAAGATGTGGGGCGGCCGAATCTGTCCGGCGGCAGGGTCAATTGGCTGAACAAATTGATATATTAATCATATGCGCATAACAAACTTTCATATTCTCATCACTATTATTCTCACGGGAGCGGTATGGTTTTTTTCCTTGTATTTTTTGGATAAAGGGGCTCCTTTGAAGCGTCAGGCGCACACAACGGATATACGGGCAGGACTGGGCGCGCATGAATCAGGTGTTCGCACAAGGCGGATGAAAAAGAAAAATTCTTTGTCTTCTGTCGGCCGGCTGCCGGCAAAACCTGTTTTGAGACGCACAGGCTTGTCAAAAACATCAGTCGGCGGCCTAGAAAAAGCGCGTGTGCGCGCTGAGAAAAGTTTGCAGCAGGCGGCTGAAGTGATTGATGCCGCCATGCAAAGAGGAGAGGACACTGCGGGAAAAGTGAAGGCTTATCAACAAGCCAAAAAGGCATTGTCAAAAGCCGAGACACCGGGAGATTTTAATCGTGCGAAGCTTCTGGCAGAGCAGGTCCTGCATACCGGATCAAAGGACTCTTTACAGGCGCCAATCAAAAAGACTTCTGTGAAAATAATCAAAAGAACAGATGCGCACAAAGGCAGGGAGGCCAAAAAGAAGAGTCGTCGTTCCCGCTCCGGCCGCTATCGTTTGTATCGAATCAAAAAAGGAGACACTCTTTGGCGAATTGCCAAAAAACCAGCCGTGTACGGCCAAGGGGCCGGATGGGTCAAAATCTGGCGCGCCAATCAAAAGAAAATCCCGGATTTTGATCAATTGCCCGTCGGCATGGTCCTCAAAATTCCGGATTAACCCCAATGCGGTTTTGATAAGGATGTAGCTGCCCTCCGTCTAAAGCCGGATATGGCTATTTAAAGCAAAACCCCATAAAAAGCGCCCCATCCTAAAGGACGTCCCTTCCTCGGTGGAGAGGAAGGAATGGACAGTCCCGCAGGCTTTTGGCGGGACGAGAGTGCTGCGCCTCCAGTAAATGGGGCAGCTACAAAAATCAGGCTTATCTAAACCGCATTGGGGTTAATCCGATAGTTGAGAATAATCCAATTTGCTTGACTCATTTTATATTGATATATTAATGATACTACATAATTTTAGGCTAAAATGTGTAGTATGGTTAATAGAATATTAAATCTGCCCTGATATTTGTTTTGAAAGGGTGAGGACCTCAATAGGCTGTTTCGCAGCTGTCCCGTTTGATTGTTGTTTCTTGGTTATTGGTTATTATTTGGTTATTGTTTCTTGGAATTTGGTTATTTCCGGTTTATCCGGGTTAGGTAGACTTATATGCCCAAACAATCCATTCATTCCCTCCATCCGGTTGAAAAGCCCCGTGAACGGATGAAGCGGAACGGTCCCGGGGTTCTAAAAGATGAGGAGCTGCTGGCCATACTTTTAAGAACCGGTTATAAGAAAAAAGACGTCCTGTCCTTGTCCAGAGAATTATTGAAGGAACAGCCGGGCCGTCAGTTGTTTGAGAAGCCTTTTTCTGAACTTGCCAAGCGCAAAGGCATTGGCCCGTCACGTGCCGCCACTCTTTTGTCCGCTTGGGAACTGGCCAGGCGGCATTCGGAAAATCCGGATCATCAGCCGTTGATCCGTACCCCCGAGCAGGTGTGCGCTGCAGTGGCTGATATTCGGGAGAAGAAAAAAGAGCACTTTGTTGTTTTGTATTTAAACACCCGCCATCGCTTGATCCGCAAGGAATGCATATCCGTCGGCACGCTCAATGCCAGCCTGGTGCACCCGCGCGAAGTTTTTGAGCCGGCTGTGCGCGTGTCAGCCGCTTCATTGATTTTGGCGCACAATCATCCTTCCGGAGATCCGTCTCCTTCCCAGGAGGATTATGACTTGACCAAAAAGATTATGGACGCCGGACATATTCTGGGTTTTGATATATTGGACCATGTGATTGTGACTTTATCCGGGCATCATAGTATGAAAGAAAAAAATGACATATAAACGTCCGGTCGTTTATTGGCTTCTGGTTGTCATGTGGGGCGGGTTGATTTTTTCCCTTTCCGCCGTCCCTTCTCTCTCAACTGGTTTAGGGGTGTATGATTTGATCCTGAGAAAAACAGCCCATGTGGTGGAATACGGGATATTGGCTTTTTTGTTGTGGCAGGCTTTGCAAGAGAGCGGATTTGTTTCGGTTCCCGGCCTTTCTTGGATGGTTATGGTGTTGTGTGTCCTCTATGCTGTTTCGGATGAGTGGCATCAATCTTTTGTGCCGGGCCGGGGCCCCTCCCTTTTT
>JANQER010000356.1 GCA_028278255.1 Elusimicrobiota bacterium
TATTCGCCTATCTATAGTCTACCACAAACATCTTAATACCGTTTTATACAAATTTTATACAAATTCACCGTCAAAGAATTAATCTTACCTTGACAACAGGTATCCTCCCCAGTATAATTATTGTAATTTCCTACCATTCTTCAACTTGTTTGATTTTTCATGCAAAAAGCATTGCTGTCCCATCTCACTTGAGGAGTTCCTATGCAAAGCATATCCTTTTCCGCTGTTTCAGCCAAAAAGCTATTGCCGGTCATCATTTTCTCATCCATATTTGTTTTTGCTCCTCTCTGTTTTTCAGAAGCCTCGGATTCTGAAAACTCATACAAACGCTTGGATGAAATAATACAAAGAGCCGACTCCCATTCAGAGGCATCACAGGACATAACAGATTTTATGGATATTTTAAGAGAAATCATTGTTTCAAGGAGGAAGGATCTCAACAGCAAAGTTTTATCTATGACGACAAAAAGCGTGCCATGCTCTGTTATTGAATTTGGGACGCACGGACGGCATCTGGCTTTTATCGCCGATGGCAGCAACATAGATTCTCAAGCTCAAGTAGGCGGGCTGCTCAGATTAACGGTCACCGAACCGGACGGTTCTGTTTGCAGCTTTGATGATCCGCGTAACACAGTTGTCCGGGATCGGACAACGAATTACCATTTTTTCAAATACGTCAAGACTCCTTCAGGATCATTCATTTCCCGAAGTGTTAGTTATTTACATTACAACACAGATGACTTTTACTCTAATATGAATCCTTTGCCGGGTGAATACATCTTTGACATTACATACAGCACTTCCCCCTTATGCACAGGAACAGGATCTATGGAAAGCGCATATTTTCATGGGATGCTTATGACAAATACAATCCCCAATCCCCTGCCTCCCTGCCTCAGTTATGACGGACATTATCTTCATGGCCCGGAGGACCATATAAGAAATATCCCCTTGGGATACACCACAAGGTACACGCTCATAGTGGGGACCACTTCTTCAAATTTTTCAATAGTATCCGGGAAAGATCAGGTCGGCGTCGCAGGCCAACCCCTGACAGACCCGCTTGTGGTCATCACCACAGACACAGCCGGGGCCCCTGTGGGAGACATAGACATTGAGTTCTCTATTTCATCGGCGCCGGCCAATGCAGCCAATTACGCGCTAAATCCAAGTTCTGCCACCACAGACAAGACCACCGGCCTGGCCCAGACACAATTCACATTAGGAGATATCCCCTCATTATATGAAGTCACTGCCACTTGCAATGACTGTGATCCAAGCACAGTGACATTTAAAGCATGCGGAAAACTGAAAAATGCGAATTATAAGCAAGGAGACTCACAATGGAGAAATGAGCATTATGATAACCGTTGCAAGGCAAGTTCCAGCACCGTCAAACCAGGTAATTATGATTGTGGCGATTCAATATTTAACCAACCAGGAGTCCAGAAATCAAGCAATACTATATCTGGCTGGGGTTGCGCTTTAAGTTGTTTGGCAAACCTTGTGTCTTACGCACACACATTAGATCCCAGCATTACAGTCCATACGCCGTTAAGTTTGAATGGAGTAGCGGGAGTGATTGTTCATGGTGCTGTTCAATGGCCTTTTATTAAAAATGTAACAAACAACAAAATAACTTATCAGGATAGAAAAAACGTGGGCGGTACGGTAACCCGTGACTCTCTTATAACTGAAGTTGATAATATTTTAGAAGCAACACCTACCGTCCCAGTTGTTCTGAAAGTTGTCCGAACAACAACAAAATATAACAACCAGGGGCAAATCATCTCACAATCATCAGGCCCTCATTTTTTAATGGCTGTAGGAAAATGCGCAGATGAATATATTGTGTCTGATCCCGGCTATACCCCCATCAAATATGATCCAAAGAATGGCGGGATTGTATACAGCAATAGCGCTAGAACAACAATAAAATCTTTAAGCGGCTTAAAAGGAATTAGAATATTTAAAAGATAAACAGGAGATTATATATGATATATATATATAGAATTAAATCATTAATGACAGCTTGTGTTTTTGTTTTATTTACTTCCATTGTATTAGCGAGAGATACAAGCTATTTATCAATCAATATAACTGATGGCGTTTCGGATTCAACAGGTGTTATAAACTTCACTGTTATAGATAATATGGGGAGAAAAACAGGCGGGGTTGATAGAGAGCAATTGACATTTGAGATCCCAGGCTCTTCCTATGGCGCTGATAGTCTTGCAAGTTTATCAGATGATGAGCCTTCAGAACCCGAGATGATCGATTTTTATATGACTCCCGCACTCCCAGGGTCCTATTCAATTATTATAAACACAAAGAAATCAGTGAATTATATAGGTTTTATAAACGTTGACCTGAACGATAAATTGATACGTTTAGCAAATTTTAAAGGTTACATCACTCCCGATCAATTCCTAGAATATAAAATTAAAAATATTGATCTTACCCCCGGCGCACCCATGCCGATCTTCCAGCCCGTTTTAAATCCTGACCTATTAGTTATCAAAGACAGTATTGTAGGAGCCTGTGAGAATTTAACAGCCAAAGGTAATGTCAGGCTCACCGGGGACATCCGCACCAACGGCCCCATGAACTTAGAAGGCAATGTCAGGATCAATGGCGACATCACAACAGAAAAGCTTAACAAAAAAGGCAATGTCAAAATCAATGGAGAAATCAATGAAACAGGCGGCACCCTGCCCAGTGACAGCATCCATGTAGGGGCCTTGATCAGCGTGATCAAA
>JANQER010000397.1 GCA_028278255.1 Elusimicrobiota bacterium
GGAAGAGGATATGTATCAAGGACAGGAATGTTTTGATTCAAGGATTTTGGGGCCTGGAGAATTTGTGGAAAAGGTGTGGGAGGTGAGTGAGAATGAAAAACATGATTGCCTAGAAGTGAATGGTAAGAAAATAGGAATAAAAGAATTAGCCAGGTATATTGCAAGGGAGTTGGAGATAAATGATAAAAGATTGTTTGAGCGGGGCAGGACAAAAAAAGTGTCAGAAGGGAAATCAATGTTAATTTATATTGGTGTAGAACATATGGGAAGGTCCATTCAAGAAACGGCGAGGTTGACCCGTATGACAGGTGCTCCAGCGAGCCGGGCAAGGGAGAGGGGCAGGTTGCTTTTTGAAAAGAGTGAAATAGCTAAAAGGCTAAAAGGCAATTAGGATGCTCCGTCCCCTATTCTATAAGGAGAATGATCAAGATGAATGCTGAGAAACCATTGTTGTTGAGACATAAAGGATTTTTGGGGTTGATTGTGACCCAGTTTTTGGGGGCCATGAATGACAATGCTTTTAAGATTATGCTCACTTTGTATTTGGCGGATTTGGTGGTCAAACCTGAGCTGGGATCACGGTACGTGTCATTGGCCAGCGCGCTTTTTATTATTCCGTTTTTGCTGTTTTCCACGCATGCCGGGTATTTGGCGGACAAGCTCAGCAAACGTACAGTGGCCATAGGGTCAAAAGCCGGAGAAGTGCTGATTATGGTTCTGGGATTCTTTGCTCTGTACAGCCAAAATCTTTGGTTTTTGATGGGTGTTTTATTTTTGATGGCTTTGCAAAGCACGTTTTTTGGCCCGGCCAAATACGGGATTCTGCCGGAGATGCTGGAAGAAAGGGATTTGTCCAATGGCAACGGCCAAATTCAACTTTTTACTTTTGCGGCTATTATTCTGGGCACTGTTTTGGGCGGTTTGATGCTGAACATGACAAAGCCTCATGTGCATTGGGCCAGTCTGGTGTACGTGTTGATGGGCTTGTTGGGCTTGGCCAGCAGCTTTTTTATCACACGTGTGCCGGCCGCAGGCACAAAAGAAAAATTGGCTTTGAACCCTGTCAGTAAATTCATTTCAAATATAAAGGATTTGAATAAGCCATTGTTTTTGTGTGTGATGGGAATAGGCGCTTTTTGGCTGTTTGGCGCTATGTTTCATATTGATTTGCTTTTATACGGTAAAAATTTGATGGAAGTGTCTGACACGGCCATTGGCATTTATCTGGCGCTCATGGCCATAGGGATCGGCGCAGGGTCTGTGCTGGCTGGGAAATTGTCAGGGGGGAAAGTGGAGCTGGGATTGGTGCCGATTGGGTGCGTGGGCATGGGAATGTCTTCTTTGGATTTGGCGTTTGCCTATGAGTCCTCTTTAAGAGTGAGTATAGATTTGTTTTTGACTGGTTTTTTTGCCGGGTTTTTTATTATCCCGCTCAATGCTTTTTTACAGGCGCGCAGTCCCAAAAATGCCAAAGGCAAAACCATGGCCACGGCGAATGTGGTGAGTTTTTTGGGGGTGCTGACGGCGTCTGTTCTGGCTTGGGTGTTGACGGATATTGTGAAACTGGATGCAGCCAAAACACTGGGTGTTTTGGCGCTCATGACGTTTGGGGCTTCAGTCTATATTGTCTGGTTTTTGCGCGTGGCTTTTATGCGGTTTGTGATATGGGCTTTGACGCACACTTTGTATAAGGTCAAGCTTTTGGGGCATAACAACCGGCCTTTGCAAGGCCCGGCTCTGCTCGTGTGCAATCATGTGGCGTACGTAGATCCTTTGCTCATTGTGTCTTGCTTAACAAGGAATGTGCGGTTCTTTATGTGGCGGCCCATTTATGAAATGAAACTTTTTCATTGGTTTTTTAAAATGATGAATATGATTCCCATCTCGCATGCGGATTCGCCTAAAAAACTCATGGCCAGCATGCAGGAAGCCAGGCAGGCTTTGCAAAATGGGGAAGTGGTCTGTATCTTTGCAGAAGGCGCGCTCACGCGTACAGGCCAGACTTTGGGTTTTCAAAAAGGCATTGAAATTGTGGCCAAAGGCGCCAATGCCCCGATTATTCCCGTGCATTTGGACCGTGTGTGGGGCAGTATTTTTAGTTTTTATGACAAGCAATATGTGTGGAAGCTGCCGCGCCAAATTCCTTATCCTGTGACTGTGTCATTTGGGAAATCTTTGCCGTCCACTGCCAAAGTGCATGAGGTGCGGCAGGCTGTGATGGATTTAAGCGCAGAGTCTTTTCCCCACAGGTTTGAGGGAATGCATACGCTTCATCACACATTTATGCGGCAAGCCAAGAAACAATGGTTTTCCACAGCCATGTCTGATTCCACAGGTCTGAGCCTGACTTATGGCAAAGCCGTTACAGGCGCAGTGACTTTGGCGCATAAGTTCAGGCAGGTGATGCCGGAGGGTGAACGCGTGGGTGTTTTGTTCCCGCCCAGTGTGGCAGGCGCTTTGGTGAATATCGCGCTGCCCATGGCAGGGCTCACGCCTGTGAATTTAAATTTTACCCTGCCCAGGGATGTGAATGACGCCATCTGTGAAAAAGCCGGCATCACCAAAATCATCACATCTGAAAAAGTGTTAAAGGGATTAAAATGGGACAAGAATGACAAAACGGTTCTCATTGAAGACATTAATAACATGCCCGGGACAGGCGGGTTTTTGGATTATTTGTGTTTTTGGCTTTTGCCTGTGTCTTGGATCGAGACTATGTTTTTGTCCAAAACGCAAAAATCATTGGATGACACAGCCACTTTGTTGTTTACCAGCGGCAGCACCGGCGTGCCCAAAGGCGTGGCCCTCACGCATGCCAATATTCAGTCCAATGTACAGGGTCTCATTGAATTGTTTCAATTGGACAAAAGGAACGTGCTCATGGGCGTGATGCCGTTTTTTCATTGTTTTGGATTCACCGGGTCGATTTGGTTTCCTTTGCTGGGCGGATTTTCAGTGGTGTATCACCGGAGTCCTTTGGAACCAGTGGCCATTCAAAAGATGATTAAGCAGCACAAAGCCACAGTGGCCATGGCCACCCCGACATTCCTTCAAATGTGGATGAAAAAGTTCCAGAAAGAGGATGTGGAATCTTTGCGCTTTGTGGTCACCGGCGCTGAAAAATTGCGCGATCATGTGGCCGATGAGTTTCAGGAAAAATTAAATGTGCCTATTTTGGAAGGGTATGGGTGCACGGAATTGTCCCCTGTGGCTTGTATCAGTGTGTTGGATGTGACACAAGGCCGTGTGGCGGAATCCGGCAAGAGACAGGGATCCGTGGGACGGCCATTGCCCGGGGTGTCCCTCAAAATTGTGGATCCTGACACGCGCGTGATCAAGCCTGTGAATGAGCCAGGCATGCTTTTGGTCAAAGGGCCGAATGTGATGAAAGGATACTGGCAGGACCCGGAAAAAACCAAAGAAGTGATTCAGGACGGGTGGTATGTGACAGGCGATATTGCCAAAATAGATGATCAGGGATTTGTGCACATCACTGACCGCTTGTCCCGCTTCAGCAAAATCGGCGGTGAAATGGTGCCGCATATTATGGTGGAAGAAAAGATTTATGAGGCGGCCCAATCGCCTGACGCCCGGTTCCTGGTGATGTCAGTGCCTGATGAGAAAAAAGGCGAAGCCCTGGCAGTGCTCTATCACAATTATGAGAACAATATAGATGAACTTGTGGAGAAACTCAAACAATCCGGTATGCCCAACCTCTGGGCTCCGGATCCCCGCCGCTTTATCAAGCTTGACGAATGGCCCACCCTCGGTACCGGCAAAGTTGACATGTCCAAAGCCAAACAAAAACTTGCAAAAAATAGTATTATTGGCTTATGATGTTGCCAAATTAATTTTCTCTCCCGCTATTTTTATGTTGATTTTTTGAAAAAACAGGATATATTCATAATCATACGTGTCCGGTTAAAATCTGAAAAAAGAACCGATCTGAACCGCTTTTTTTTGCCCATTTAACCGGACAGCAGATAATTGTCCTTCTAAAATGGCATTTAAACAGTTTTTCAGAGGCATTCATGATCAATCAATTGTTAATTCAATTTGTTTTCAAGACATGAAACATCAATTTACCGGACAGCATTTTTGTTGTTTTGAAAATCGTTGATAATCAACGTGTTTTAAAATTGAAAGATAAAGATATCGGTATCCTTAAATTTTAACCGGACACCAGTGATTCATAATGTACTATTAATCATATAAAGTACTCTCATGGATTATCTATTATGCTCAAAAATACAATAAGCGCTTTAGGGAAAACAGAAGCTGAAATTATTGCTCGGTTGTCTTATGAGAATACAGATATTGTGACATCTCAGGAACTGGATAGGTTCCTGCCGCCGGATTTTCAGTATAGGAAGCAATTGGTCTATAAGCTAAAGAACAAAAAAATTCTTATTCCTATTATCGTTTAAGCGAAGATCTGGACTTTATTGACACCTGTATAAATAATTTCCTATACTATTTCCAGGAGGTGCAAAATGAGACCAACTGGAAAATCAAAAGATCTTTACAAACGCCGCGTTCAAG
>JANQER010000415.1 GCA_028278255.1 Elusimicrobiota bacterium
CAAGCCGGCCCGCATCCAACCTTCTATCCCGCCTGTCAATTCCTTTACCAGATAGCCATGTTTTGCCAAACTCATGGCAGCATGCGTGCTGAGTGTGCAACCAGTGCCATTGCTGTAACAAACGACGTATTTCCCCGTAGGAATTTCTTTAATCCTGACATCGATTTCTCCCACAGGGATATTTAGGGCATTTGGAATATGTCCCTCTTCATATTCTCCGGAACGCCGCACGTCCAATAAAACCACATTTGTCTTGCCGGACTCTATATAATTTTTCAAATCATATGGGCCCCATTCTGTTTCCAATTTATACTTAAAATACAACTCAAGCATTTTTGGATCCATAATGTCATTCTCCCTAAATTTGATTTAAAACACAGCCACACAGCATAAAGCCGCTTTATTGTTATTATATAATAAAATAAATATGGATACTTAATTACTTTTCGGATTTTATTGAAAAAACTTGAATATTTTTTTGAAAAAACCCTCACGTTTTTTGGCATGTTTTTCACAAAACACAGGTAATGTTGACTGAGGATTAAAATATTCAATCCGTTTCAAAGGGCACCCATTATTGGCGCGCTGGCCTGTTTCAGGATCAATCTCTGCTTTCAGCATATTGATGTCCTGTGAAAAATCCTGAAAAGACATATGGTGTCCCAAGCTTTTCATCAACTCCACCCACACCGGCAAAGCCAGGCGTGAAGAAGATTTACCAAGCGTCAAAGGAATATCATGCCCCAGCCACACCCCGCAAACCAGCTGAGTGGTATAACCGACAAACCATGCATCCGAGAAATCATCTGATGTGCCGGTTTTTCCAGCTGCCGGCCCTTGATAACCAAGCCGCCGCACATTCCTGCCTGTGCCTCTCTCAATCACATCCTTCAAGACATCTGTCACAAGAAAAGCTGTTTCCCGGGACAAAACACGTGTTTTTTGAGGCACCTGATGAAAACGCATCCGCCCCTTGTCATCCACAATCCAATTGATAAAAACCGGCGTCACAGCGTTTCCCCCATTGGCAAACGCACAATAGGCCCGGGTCAATTCAAAAGGCGTCACTTCAGACGTACCCAAAGCCAAAGACGGGACAGGCAAAAGAGGACTCTGGACTCCCAGTTCTTCGGCCAAAGAAACCACCTGATCAATTCCCACGTGCTCCAAAAGATGAATAGAAGGCACATTATAAGAATGAACCAAAGCATCACGGACAGTCACAGACCCCCTAAACATCCCATCAAAATTTTGCGGGGCCCAAACAGTTTCACCCACTGTCAACTCAAAAGGATTGTCCTCAAGCAGAGTGGACAAAGTCACAGCATGAGATTCCAAAGCCGCTGCGTACAGGATGGGTTTAAAAGCTGATCCTGGCTGCCGATAGGCCAGCACAGCCCTATTAAAAGGACTGGACGCATAATGACGACCGCCCACAAGCGCTTTCACAAACCCTGTTTGCGGGTCCATGGCCACAACAGCGCCTTCCAGGTTCTGCTTCCGCAGCACTTTTTCCGAAGCGCGCTGAATATCTGTGTCCAAGGCCAAATACACCTTAAAACCACTGGAATCCAGCTCAAACCGGCTGAACTCTTCTTCCAAAAGCTGGCGCACCCAGCTCACATAATAAAACCCCACGGAATCAACGGACAGAGGGGCCAACTCAATGGGCTGGCGCAGGGCTGACTGAAATTCATGAGCCGGGATCAACCCATTTTTCCACATCACGTCCAGCACAATATTCCGCCGGCGAAGAGCCTTGTCCGGAGAAGATCTGGGATGATAGGCATTTGGCGCAGGGATCAGGCCGATTAAAAGCGCACATTCCTCCAAAGACAGAGCGCTCACAGGCTTGCCAAAATAAGCCTGACTGGCCTCCTGCACGCCGTACAAACCACGCGGTCCGTTCTGGCCCAAATAAATCTGATTCAGGTACATCTCAAGGATAAAATCTTTCTCAAACCGCCATTCGCACATAAAAGCCATTAAAATTTCTCTGGCTTTGCGGCGAAGTGTTTTTTCAGGCGTTAAAAACACATTTTTAATCAACTGCTGGGTCAAAGTGCTTCCGCCTTGATAATACCCTTTTTTGCGCACATTGATACGAAATGCTCTTAGGATACCGAACCAATCCACCCCATGGTGTTCATAAAACCGCCGGTCTTCAGACACCACAACACCTTTTCTTAAGATCAACGGCACTTTTTCCAAAGGCACCCATAAACTGCTCTCAGCGCTTCCAGTGGAAAAATCATCCAAAGGCAATGCTTCCAGCCGCATTTCATTCACAGGAATTTTTTGTGCAAGCCTCAAAATACTTTTCAATCGGTCCTTGTCAAAAATCAAATGGTGCAATCCGCCTGTCACCACCCCGTCCGGATAAGAAAACAAATCCATAAACACCTGCAAATGATTGCCGGTCTTTTGACAATACTGTTTCACGTCATCCGGCTCAGTTGTTTGCGCTTCATATCCACGCTGTTTCAACAGATGAATCACCTGCTTCATTGATATCGGGTCCCCGGGACGCAAAACGCGCAAATTGGCATAAAAACGCACGGGTTTTCTCAATGCCCGGCGCGTGGTGGCGCGTTCCAGCTCATTAAAAGACGGCAGTTTCAATAAAAAATAAAAGCCCATCAATCCCGTCAGGATCAATAGGCTGATCACAATAACTTTTACGCGTGTTTTTATTTTTTTTGTGGAACGTTTCATAAAATATTTTTGGTTTTAAAGGAGTGTTGCCGAGTAGAGACCGGTCTTTATTGTCTGTAGGGAACGGTCGCGACCGTTCCCTACACGCCCATCAAATCATGCAAATCTTTTGATGTGGGCGACTGCAAAAACCGGTTATTCTGTTTTTCCTCTTTTAAAGAGGCGGAAGTTCCTCTTCTGGAATAATTATGTCCAGGGAACACAATGGTCTGATCCGGCAACGGCGCAATCACCTCATTCAAGCTGGTGAACAAATCTTTGGGACTGGATCCCGGCATATCACAGCGGCCGCAAGAACCAATAAACAGCGTATCACCTGACATCAAATGGTCATTCACCAACAAACATTGAGAGCCAATGGAGTGGCCAGGCGTATGCAAAAAAGTCAGTTCAAAACCGCCCAATTTCAATGTCTCATTGGCGTGCACCAATTTCACATGCTCCCGAGGCAGCTGGCAAAAAAGATTCACAGGCGGGTGATTTTCCAGGAAGGACATTTCCTGCTTATTGACATAAACAGGCACTTCCTTTTTCTTCAGCAATTCATCCACGGCATTGGCATGATCAAAATGCGCATGCGTCAACAAAATCCCCTCAAAAGAAAACCCCTCTTTTTTCATCACAGAAAAAATCTCAACCCCTTCCCAGGCCGGATCCACCACCCAGCACTTTTTCTGCTCGGCATCGCCTACAAAATAAACAAAATTGGCCATTGGACCCATTTCAATCTGTTTGAAATAAAAGCTCATAGGATACTCCGAGTTGTCATCTGTAAGGCACATTATCGTAGGGGCGGGGCTTGTCCCCTCCCTTGCAAACAAACCAAACAGGATGAATGTATAAAATGAATAAAACCAAACAAATATACAAAATGATTAAATTTTAAATATCTCGTCTGCTCGGGCGGACATCTCCATGATCCGACAGTGCTTTATTGGCGGATGCCCCTTCCCCTCGGCAGATGCAAAGACCCGCACAAGGCCCGCCCTACGACTTTTCTTTTGTTTTTACTTCGCACTTCGCACTTTCAAACAATCCCTATCTTCCTCAATTCCCCTCTCATTGACTTGCGAT
>JANQER010000021.1 GCA_028278255.1 Elusimicrobiota bacterium
AAATGGTTTTGCCGTCTTCATAACGCACATAGTTGAACATGGCTTTTTGGCCCAATATGGCAAATACTTTTTGCCGGGCTTCCTGCGCTTGGCGGTCTAGGTCTTTGACGGTTTTGAGTGAGTCTTGGACGTTTTTGTTGATGTTGTTTTCGATTTTGTCCAGAACCTTGGCTTTTTGCTGGTCCAGGACTTGTTCGGCTTTGGTTTGGGATTCTGCCACGCGGTTTTTGTAATCCAGGTATTGTTTGAGTTCGTCTGGTGTGTATTGGCCGGGCTGGCCTTGGGTGTTTTGGCGGGGCGTGCCATAGGAGAACATATCATATATTGATGCCCAGGCTGTGGGATTGCCTGGCACCAATGTCATAAATAAAACGATAGCCATCAAAACACTGACGAATTTTTTAGCCATTCGCCAATGCCTTAGACTTAGGATCGAGTCTCGGCACATAATATTAATTGTTAACTTTTAAGTAATTGATGCTGTTCAAATTGTCTATTACGTATGGAAGCACTTTACATGCGATGTATGTCTGAGCCCCTCACTGATAAGTGCTTATATTATACCAAATCACAGAAAATCCGTATACTTATTATTGTTATAAATTTCTGCGCCTCACCACATTCCACACTCACCATCTATTATCTCACCTGAACCTAAATATGTATAGTATATTATTGCTATTTTTGTCAAAGTCTCGACTTGACCAGACTATTAGATTATAGTCCCCCCATGCAAAAATGTCAAGCCCATTTTTAATTTAGTTAATTTAGTTGGGGTCTGACCCCACTAAGCGTTGAGGTATTGTTTAATGAGAGAGGTGAAAACAGGGCCGTATTGGGTGCGTTTGGTTTGGCCCACGCCGGAAACGGTGGAGAAGTCATCGAGGGTAACAGGCATTTTAAGGGCCATGTCACGGAGTGTTTTGTCGTCGAACACAATGTATGCAGGGACTTTTTTGTGGCGGGCGATTTCTGCGCGCTTGGCGCGCAAGAGTTCAAAGAGGTCTTTGTCTATGCCGGCCCAGTCACGGGTTTGTTTGGCTTGACGTATTTTTTCGGTTTGTTTTTTGGTTTGGCCAATGTGCGGTTCCACCAATTGAGGCAATGCGCTGCCTTTGAGCAGCTGCCAGCCAGTGTCAGTGACATATAAAGTGAAATGCTCTTCTGCCCGTCCCAAAAATCCCTGGTGCATAAGCTGCTGAATCATGTGCTTGATGTACTTTTTGGGTTTGTCTGACATGATTGAAAATGTGGACAAAGCATCGTGTTTCCATTTGGTTATTTTTTCTGTGCGCTCACCTCTGAGCACATCTGTGACATGGTCTGCCCCAAACATTTCTTTGAGCCGCACCACACAGGACAGAATTTTTTGGCCAATGACCAAAGAATCCTGAAGAATTCGGATTTCCCCCAAACAATAGTCACAGGATTGGCAGGATGGTTTGTCATAGGCTTGGCCAAAGTATTGGACAAGGGCTTGATGCCGGCATTGGGGATAAGCGCAATAACTGTACAAAGCGCTAAGCTTTTTCATCATCATGTCCCGCTGGGATGATTCTCGGAATATATATTCCCATATGCGGAAATCTCCGGCTGAATAAAAGAGATAGCAGTCTGCCGGTAGATTGTCTCTGCCGGCGCGGCCTATTTCCTGCTGATAGTGTTCCATGGATTTGGGCATGGCCGCATGTATGATAAAGCGGATATTGGACCGGTCAATGCCCATGCCAAAAGCAATGGTGGCCACCATAAGCGATACATTTTCTTTTGAGAATTCTTCCTGGTGTTTTTTGCGCACATCATCCGACAGGCCTGCATGATACGGCAGGTTTTTGTATCCCAATGCATTTAATTTTGAGGAGATGTCGTCCACATCTGCCCGGCGCAGACAATAAATAATGCCGGCGTCTTGCGGATGCTTTTTGAGGACATCTGTGATTTGGGGCATGCCCAATCCTGTGCGCGGAACCACCCGGCAGCACAAATTCGGTCTGTCCACATTCCCAATGTAAATGTGGGGGTCCTGAAAATTCAATTGTTTGACAATATCATTTTGTACTTCTTTGGTGGCTGTGGCAGTAAACGCATGCACAGAACAAGAGAATTCTTGCTTGAGGCAGCCCAGCTGCCTGTATTCCGCCCGGAAATCATGCCCCCAATGGCTTATGCAGTGCGCTTCATCGATCACAAAAAACGACAAAGGAATGGATTTAAGCAGGTCTTTGATTGACGGAGCTAAAAGTCCCTCAGGAGACACATACAGCAGTTGTAGGGAACAGTCGTGACTGTTCCCTACAGATGATCTGATGCGGGACATGACATTTTTCCGTTCTGCGGCATCCAGCGAAGAGTTGAGATATTCAGCTTGTATGCCTATGTCTTTGAGATAATCCACTTGGTCTTTCATCAGAGAGAGGAGCGGTGACACAATCACTGCCAGGCCTTGTTTCATCAAAGCCGGCACTTGAAAACAAACTGATTTTCCCCCGCCAGTGGGCAAAACCGTTAAGGTGTCCTTGTCTTCAAGAATGGACTGAATGGCTTGTTCTTGAAAAGGGCGAAACTGATGAAATCCCCAATATTTCCGCAGCACTGTCAATACATCATTGTTCATTTGGATAGTCATAAGGCATAAATTACCATACAAGCGTATGCAAGTCAAATGTTTTTAACATCTCAATCTTTGAGACAGTTTACCGCGCCAGTCAAATGACTGATGGTGATGTTCCACTTTGAGATAATCCTCAAACAAGCTCTGAAAATCCTGCGCATAGGACCAAAAATCAGACACAGGCTGGTTGTCATCCACGGGAAAACCCATGACTTCTTTCTCAATCAGATGCGCCTGCGGAAAAGTTCTGTGAGATCCGAAAACCATGGGAATCGCAGGATAAGCCACACGTTTAAAAACCGCGCCTTTTTCAGCGGCAAAATGCAAAAAGGATTCCACGCTCACGCCTGGCAATTGCACAGGATAAGCAAAAAAGCTGCTTCCGCCCTGTGCCATGGGTTTAATCCTGGGATGATGAAAAACCGTGTCATACACCTCAGCCCGCACCTGTCTGGCCTTGACCACATCCTCCAGATCTGCCAATTCACTGAGCACAACAGAGTCCTGCCAATCCTTGTCATTTGTGGCTGTTAGAAAAAGGCGCTGAAAAATATCTTGAAAAGGGTGAAGAACATGCGCATGGGCCCAATTCTGCGCAGCCACGCAGCCTGTTAAGCCATGAAATTCTTTCATAGTCGAAGAAACTTCCTCCGGATGAATGCACACATCCGGGAGCTGATTCACAAAACATCTGACTTTGTGATCAATGGAGGCATCATCCGTTAAGACAGCACCGCCCATTTCCAAGGGCAGCATTTTCCGCACAAAGCTTAAGCAAGACACTTCACCAAACCCGCCTATTTTTTTGCCTTGATACACAGCGCCCATGGACAGAGCCACATCCTCAATCACCGGGACCCTGTATTGTGCGCACAAATCTTGCAAGGCATTCATGTCCTCAGGCTGCCCAAACATATGAACCGGGACAACAGCGCCCACCCGGCCTTTGTTGTCATTGAGAACCTTGTCCAAATCATTGAGATCAAAATTTCCGTTTTTTAAATTGACATCTGCGAAGGCCGGCTCCCAGCCGGCAAACCGGGCTGAAAAAACAGGGATTGCGCACATGGCAGCGGGAAACACAGCCAATGAGCCTGGTGGTTTTTGCAGAGTTGTGATGGCTGCGGTCAACGCTGTTGTGCCGCGATTGGTGAGACAGCAATATCTTCTGTTAAAATAATGAGCCAAAGATGATTCAATATTTTTCTTCATTGATTTAAACACGGAAGGATGTTACAAATCAGGATAGATTTGGTCCAAGTGAAAACCTGCTTCAGTCAAGGCATTTCGCTCTTTTCGGGAAAATCCAATGTTTTGTTTGATTTTATACAAAATCAAGTACATATCATCCGGGGTGAGCAATGGTTTTTCATGCACGCACAAAGGTTCGTTCTTATTCAAACAAGCCTTCAAAAGCGCAATCATTTCCTCACGCTGGGCTGAGTACGTGTCATTGCGAATAATTTCAGCATCCAAAATAATAGGATTTTCATCATCAAATTTAAAGTTCATGTATGTATTTTAACATATTTTGTCACTATTCAGATGAATAGGTTATGTGAAAAATCAAAACCTTTTTCTCGCCAAGACACCAAGAGCGCCAAGATTTTTTACCCTTTTGTTTTTTCCTTTGCGTTCTTTGCGCCTTTGCGAGAGATAGGGCATGTTAAGTAAGCCACTCATACGACAAGCTGGCCAATGTGTTGCATATGGTTAAATGGGTAAGCAATGGGGGAAATTCATACTCAGGGGCAATATATGCCGCTTTGGAACTATTTTCTCCTCATTGAAACCAATGTCTTTTTGTTTTTAAGGCTCAGGCACGCACGATTTTTTTTGTTATTTGCCATCCTCCTTTCAATGGCCATTTACAGCCATGCACAAGCCACCAAAAATATTGTGGCGCTGTATTCCAGTCATTCAGCCGTGTATAAAAAGGCTTTGAAAGAATTTCAGAACCATGTCCAAAACAAGGCAGGTTCCTCGTTTTTGACCAGCTCTTTTGTTGTTCCCTCCTCCCCTGACAACACAAAAACTCTGCTTCAGACCATTGACCAAAAAAAGCCTGATGTGGTTCTGGCCATTGGGGGAAGGGCTGCTGCTTATGCCAAAAAAAATATTGCGCAGGTTCCTGTTGTTTACTGCTTGGTGAATGATCCTGATTCAATTGCCATTTCCGGGCCGGGCGCCATATTGGATATCCCGCCTGACAAACAGGTCCAGTTTATCCGGAAAGCCTTTCCAGACATTTCCAAAATCGGCGTGATCTACAAGAAAAATCAAAACAAACTCATTATTCGAGAACTCAGAAAACTGATTCAAGCAGGCGATGACAAAATCGTTTTAAGAGAAATCAAAAGTCTGGAAGAATTCGGATTCACATTGGACAGTTTGTCTCTTGAAGCTGATTGTTTGCTGCTGGTGCCCAATATTGAGATGTACAACTCAACCACACTGCCTCATATTCTCAAAATGCTGATCAACAAAGGATTCCCTGCGATTGGGTTTTCCGCTGCCATTGTCAAGGCAGGCACCCTGGGCGGCACGTACGCGGACATGAAAGAAAACATGCGTTTTGCCGGAGACAGTGTTCTGCATGTTTTGTCCGATAAAAACAAAGCAAATATGCCTTTTTACCGGCCGCAAAAAATCCATTTTGGAATTAACAAAGGTATTGCCTCACTTCTCAAAGTCCGCCTCAACAGTCAAGAATTAAAAAAAGCGGATTTTGTGATAGAATGAGCCAAATGAAATACTCATTTAGCATTGCAAATTTAGCAATTAGCATTGTCAATCTTAAAAAGACTCATTCGGCATTTAAATGTTTCTCATCTTTTCATTGCTAAATGCTAAATTTAATATGCTAAATGCTAAATGAATTTTATTTCTTGTTTCGTCATCTGATTTTTAATTTTTTTTACCTTGTTTATTTTACCCCTCATATAGCCTATAATCTATATACACAATCTTAGACCCAGGAGACTCCCTCATGAAAATATTCAAAATATTACCCCTTATCACATGTGGTTTGTTTTTATTTCTGATTGGCTGCGGCGGCGAAAAAGCCCATCCGGAATTGGCCACGCCTGAAAAGACAATGAGCACATACATGCACCACGCCGGTGTTCTGCTCACAGCAGCGTCAGCCACAGACTACCAAAAAGTGATCAGCTGTTTCAGCCAGGCGGACCAGGAATGGTTTGAGAATAACTTTTCCTCTCTTCCGCGGGAACAAGATGACATGTCTTATGGCACCATGAATGGGCTGCAAAAACGAGCGTACGCATTCGGGGAAAACATTTCCAAAGCCGGCCCCGTATCAGGCAAAGTGGCCATCAAGACCAAAGGACAATCATCTGCAGTGGCTGAGGTTGAAGGATTCGGCACAATCAATCTGATCAAGGAGGGGCCTAATTGGAAGATCAAAGGCCTTTTCGGGCAGAAATAAAAGCTTAGCGCTCCGACCCATTAAAAAAATTGGGTAAAAACCTTAAATGAGCCGATAAACCGGCAAGCTACAAACCCACATTTTAAACGGGTCGGACCACTATTAGACACCGACTTTCATATCAATCACATCTGTCAATTCAGCAGCTGTCACTGGTTTGGCCATGAAAGAATAGCCGCCAGAGTGCGTGTCTGTGACGCTGGTTTCTCCTTTCATGACTGTGGCGGTCAAGAAAACAACCGGCACATGCCGCATGGATGGAATTTCTCTGATCTTGTTTAAGGCATCAGGCCCTTCCAAGTCCGGCATCAGCACATCCAGCACAATGAAATCCGGCTGAAATTCCCGGGCAGCCTGAGCCGCTATAGCGCCCCGGTTCTCAGTACGGACTTCAAATTTGCCTGTGCTTTGAAGGTTCATTTTGAGAAGCGTGGTCAAACCCACTTCATCATCCACAAGAAGTATTTTTTTCATAATATCCAACTCCTTTCCGAATTGTCCGGATTAAGCCCAATATGGTTTAGATAAGCCGGATTTTTGTCATTGCCCCATTTATGGGGCGTTTTTAACGCATTTAATTTGCCTTAAAGAGCCCGATAAATCGGGCAGCTACGCTTATCTGAACCGCATTGGAATTAAGCCAAACTTTTTTCTTTAACTGACTCTTCCTGAACAGATTTGTTCTCTGCTGAAAACATCAAAGATGCACGCACGCCTCCTTCTTCACGGTTTTCAAAGTGGATTATGCCTTTATGCAAATCCATAATGCTTTTGACAATGGACAATCCCAGCCCAGTGCCGCCTGACCCTCTTTTGGTGGTGGTGAATGGTTCAAAGATATTCGCCAACACATCCGGCGGAATAGACGGGCCTGTGTTTTCCACTTCCACCAACACCACATCACTGCTTTTCATGCGCGTCCGCACCAGTAATTCCCCGCCTGTTGGCATAGCATCCACAGCATTCATAAAAAGATTAATCAACACCTGCTGTATTTTATTTCTGTCAATCACAGCCGGCACAAGATCCTCCTGCAAACCCCGAATCACTTTGGCATGTTTTTTCACCACGCTGTTGTTCACCAAAAGCAAAGAACGCTGAATCAATTCATTCATGTTTTCCGGCGCGGGTTTCAGCACAGAGGCGCCGGCAAAATCCAGAAGTCCTTTGATCACAGAATCAGCGCGTATCACAGCGTCTTTCATTAAACTCACCACAGGCGGCAGTTCCGGGATATCCGCCTTGATGCCATTGGAGAGAAAATCAATTCCTTGAAGAAGAATGGCCAATGGGTTCTTGACTTCATGTGCAGCCCCGGCAGCCAAGCGCCCGATCATTTCCATTTTGGCGGACTGATAAAGCTGGGCCTGGGTTTTTCTTAAATTTTCCTCTATTTTTTTTCTTTCGGTAATGTCCTGCAGCACACACACAATGCCGCGGATATCCCCCTCATCTCCCAACAAGGCAGAGCTGGAAAAAAGCGTGGGGATCACTTGGCGGGTTTTGGTGCGGCACGCACGCTCTTCAGGATTCAAGTACCGGCGAAACAGGGTGCCGTCCGGGTTTTTTTCTTCAAAAGGATTTTCTTTGTCAAAAATCATGGAAACAGGCTGATCCAGCAGCTCGTCTTCCACGTAACCCAGTAAAAAACACACAGCGTCATTGACCATTTTGATGCGGCCTGATGTGTCAATCACAATTACGCCGTCAAAAATATTCCTTAAAATATTCTGCGCTGAAAAATCATCCATGATGGTTCCTTATTTAATAAATTCCAAATTCCAAGATACAATAACCAAACAATGACCAAATTCCAAGATGCAAATAAATACGATGAACTTCTATTGAGTTTCTGTCGAATTTTGACAAATTTCACGTTTTATCAGCGGCAGTTTCACACAGATGATCAGACCTTTGCCTTTTGGATGATTTTCAGCCCACACATGACCATGATGTGCCTTCACTGCCCGGGCCACAAGAGACAAGCCCAAACCGCCTTTTTCTCCTGACAATAATAAATTCTTGTCCTGTAATTGCGTCATAGGCTCAAAAATCCACTTCAACTTATCCTGCGGCACGCCTGGGCCCTGGTCCATGACCCGCACAACAGCATGCCCCCCTTCTTCCCGGAGCTGAAAATCAATGCTGGCATGCGGCGGTGTCACGCGCACAGCATTGGTCAGAACCTCCTGAATCATGATCCGCAGCCATGTGGCATCTCCGCTCACCAAGACCATGGACTCAGGGAGATCCATGGACAAGGTCATTTTCTCTTCCTTCATAATGGGCTCTGCTTCACGCGCCATTTCCTCTAAAAAATCAATCATTTGAATGGGCGTCTGATTCAATGAAATCAGTCCCAGATCAAAAGCCATGATCTGCATCAAAATATCAATGCGTTTGTCCAAATGCAGGGCTGACTCCCGGACAAACCCCATCTGCTCCAATTGATCGTCGCTCAAAAGGCCGGCGTATCCCTTAATCAGATAGTCCACATAACCAATCACACTGTTGAGCGGATTCCGAAATAAATGAGAAAACGCACTGTAATACCCTTCCTTTTCCTGAAGGAAAGGCGGATGAAAAACAACAGGGATGGCAGGCTGCCCCATGGGGCAGCCTTTTTCCGGACGCTCTGCATGTGTCCCGCGTTTTTTGACTGAACTATTCTTCTTGCATTTTAAAGCCATAGCCTTTCACCGTTTGAATCATATTCCCTTTTGCGCCCAATTTTCGGCGCAAGCGTTGAATGGAAATCTCAATGGCGCGCGACGTGGTCAAAAACTCATGAGACCACACGCGTTCCGACAAAAACTCTTTGCTCAGCAAGCGTCCGGGACGTTCCATAAAAGTCCGCAGCAGCTCAAATTCTTTGGGCCACAAATCAATTTTTTTCGCTCCCACCAAACACATATGCTTGTCCAGGTCCAGGGTAATGCCATTGACTTTCATCATCACTTGACCTGAGGGCGCATCGTCTTTCTTGATTCTTCTGAGCAGCACATCAATACGCGCCAAAAGCTCTTCGGCCTGAAACGGCTTGGTCAAATAATCATCCCCGCCCATTTTCAAGCCCAGCACCTTATCCGTGACGCTGTCTTTTGATGTCAAAAACAGAATGGGCAGGTTCTTGGTTTTCTCATCCTCCTTTAATTTCCGGCAAAAGTCCAAGCCATCGCCATCCGGCAAACGCCTGTCCAACACAATCAAATCCGGCACAAAGCGCGTGATATCTCCCTGCGCTTTCCAAATAGAATCTCCGGCGCAGGTTTTATAATCTTCTTTTTCAAGGACCTGACACAGCAGGTTCCTTGTTCTTTGATCATCTTCCACCAACAAAACCTTGCCCTTGCTCATGCAACCTCCTTATACCAAAGACAATTCCTAAACTCCAGACTCTAAACCATAACCCGGATAAACCGGAAATAACCAAATCCCAAGGAACAATAACCAAATAATAACCAATCACCAAGAGACAATAATCAAACAAAGGCCAAATCCCTGGAAATTCAAATATTCAATTTGTTTCTCCTTTTATGCGGCCAGGGAAAATGATTTTATTTGCTCTGCCGGCAGAATGAACCGGACAGTGGTGCCTGTGCCGTTCACTTTTTCCAAACAGATCTCACCTTTTTGCACAGCCATCAGCCGCTTGCAAAGCGTCAGGCCAATGCCCACCCCAACGGACCCGCGAAGCGGCCTGTATTCAGGCACATGGAAAAATTCGTCAAAAATCTGCGCATGAAATTCCGCGGGTATTCCAGGTCCTGTGTCCTGCACAAAAAATTCTATGTGGCTTCCGTTTTTCTTCACGCTCACCTTAATAAAGCCTCTTTCTGGCGTAAATTTATACGCATTGGAAAGGAGATTGGTCAACACCTGAAAAACCCGCACAGGATCACCCAAGGCTTTTCCCATGCCTGACGGCACATCCTGAAAAAGACGAATATTGTTCTCCTTTGCTTTTGCTTGAAAAGACTTCACAGCTTCCTCCACAACCTCCTTGACGTTCATCGGGCCCACAGACACCGGCAAATGTTCCCCTTCCAGGCGCACCAGATCCAACAGATTGGAAATTGTATCCCTAAATCTTTCCGTGCAATCTTTCACAATATCCAAACAGCCTTTCATGTCCTCTGTAATGGGACCGGCCCAGCCCTTTCTCATAAAATCAGCATAACCCAAAATCGCCTGCAAAGGAGACCGGAACTCATGGCTCAAAGTGCTCACAAACTGCGTGCGGTCTTTTTTAAGAGATTTCACCATTTTTTCAATGCCTTCAAACTCATGAGACAACAAAGTCAGCACATTGTGCTGTTCCCTGAATTTTTCACTTTTGCCCAATAGTTTCTGCGCACGGGAATGAAGTCCTCTCAAAGGCGATTCCATGCGCGAGGCCAGAAAAAAAATCAACAAACACCCTGCCGTTGTGGCCAGGATGTTCACAGGCAAAAAACGCCAAAACACCTTGCCCATTACCCCGCCCATGGCCCCCAGGACTTTGGCTTCCTGCACACCCAGGCGCACAATGCCCAAAGGTGTATTGTCACGGCTGCGCACCATTGTCAAAAGCTCTGTGACCTTGCCTTCCGGATAAGATGCAAAGGACCGCACAGCTGACCCAGTGATCTTGAGAGAACGGCGCGTGAGAAAATTTAAATCTGTGCGCCCCAGCATCCAATGCAGTCCTGACAGACATTTGGGGATATACTGCACTTTCCCCTCTGTGTTCTGAAAAGCCGCGTACACAATACCAGGATCCTGAAAAAGACGCGTCTTTAAATTCAAGGCATTCAAAGCCTGCCCGTTCTCTTTGGCGGACAAAGCCGGATTCCATTGCCCGTAAACAGATTTGGCAAACTCCTGAAGAATGCCGCTTGCTTTTTCCCGGGACTGGGCCAAATACCGCTCTTTTTCCAAATCAATGATCACGCCTGTTAAAATGCCGAACGTCACAGCCAGGCACAAGGTCAACACAATCGTGACCTTTGTCCGAAAGGACATGCGCCAGCTTTGGGCGCTCATCTCAGATAAATATTTTTTTATTCCATTCATTTTTTTAAACATTTTTCTGTGATCCCAATCACGTAATCAATATCAATCGGCTTGGTCAAGTAACCGGCAATGTCCAGTTTTTTCCACAAAGAAGAATGCTCCTTCAACGGATTTTCGCCTGTAATCACCCACTTGGGGATATGCTGATGCCCCTGAAACTGAGACAGCAAATGACAAAAATCCACCACTGATCCGTCCGGCAAATGCTGGTCCAAAAACATCAAATCAAAACGCATGTGCCGCGCATGATCCAAAGCAGACTCCACACTGTTTGCTTCTGACACCTCATGCTTCATGACCTTGCCCAGCACATCCTGCATCAAACGCAAAGTCATGGGATCATCATCCAATACTAAAATACGAGCCATGCTATCCTCCGGGTGAAATTCCAAATTCCAAGAAACAATAACCAAATAATAACCAATGACCAGAATACAATAACCAAACAACAGTCAAATTCCAAACGCCAAGCGACTGCTTTCAGCACATTGGTATCCTAACCCGAATTTTTCAATTGAAAAATTCCCTTCGCATAGCTCAGGAGGGCTTCGCCCAGGGTTCGCCCCTCGGAACATGGCTGCACAGCAGCCACATTCCGAGCCCTACGGGAAAATTTTCATTTGCACTTTTTTATATACCAATCATTGACGACAATATAGTGCAACTGAAAATTTTGGGCTAAGAATACCAACAATTAATATATCGGCAAAATTTAAAAAAAATTAACATATTTTTGCCATTACCGAATTAACTGGGAATAACCAAATCCCAAGATACAATAACCAAATAATAACCAATAACCAAAGAAACAATAATCAAACCAAATTTCAAACTTCAAGAGACAAGCGTCAATTTTGAATATTATTTCCTGGATTAATAACGTCCGCTTTGTTTCTTGGTGATTGGAATTTATTTGTATCTTGTATCTTGGGATTTGGTTATTTCCGGTTTTGGGGTAGGCTTTGCCTTTATATCTGACTGGGTGCGACTTTATCGCCTTCTTTGTTCTGGGTGCTGCCGGTCAATTTGCCCTGCTCGTCAATCTGCAATCTTCCGGACCACACAGAGCTGTTTCTGCGGCGGGCTATGGCTGTGAAGCTTTCATCGTCTGCTGATCTCATCCGATAGCGAAAAGGGGCTTTGTTGTTGGAAAGAGAACTTAAAAAGGAGGGGTCCACAAGCGAAGCCTCTTCTAAGTCTGAAATATCTTCTGCAAACACACGGTTCTGCGCCCAATAAAGACGCTGCGCAGACCACAGGCTTTCCATATTCGCTGCCGCCAGATCCACGCGTGCCTGCTCAAAAGCCTTTTGAAACATGGGAACACCGTAAGCCATGAGAATCCCCATAATGGTCACCACCACTGTGAGCTCCAGAATGGTAAAGCCGTTTTGATTGCGACAACAAATATTTTTCAGTCTGCGGTTTACCATCACTGGTTCTCCTCTTACACATCGCCGGATCAAACAACAACTCACTCCAAAGGGATGGCCCTTTGGAGTGAGTCTTATCCCACACACTGACAACTGTTCTTATGATGTGGCCATTGGGTTGATGGCATCGTACTGGGCTATTGTGCTGTTCGTGGAGTCGTACCCGTCTTCCGTAAAAGTAATGGTATACGCGCCATACCCGGCTGATGCGCCTGTCCGGGTCAGGGTCAATGACCAGGAATCTTCCAAATCACCTGTGGAACCAGCAGCCACAGAGCCGACAGTGAAGTATTTGGGCACGGACATTTTAATATCCAGTTTGTCCATGGCATCTGCATACGTGCCTTGACGGCTGTGATACCTTTCCTGCGCTGAACGCACAGCGCTCAGATAGTTGTATGCTTCACCTGCTTTTGAACGTTCCACAGCGTTGCGGAACCGCGGGACCGCAAAAGCCGCTAATACGCCGATGATCACAATCACCACAGACAATTCCACGAGCGTGAAGCCCTTGTTATTCCTGAGGATTTTGGATGTTTTTTCTGATTTGAACAATTTCATGGTGTTGCCTCCTTTTGAATGTCTTGGCCGGCCTTTGCGTTTATGCTTGTTCCGGCACAAAATTCTCTTCTACCATAATTATGCCCATCCGCTGAAACCTCTGCACTTCCCGCCAACAACTTTTATGCAACGCTTTTTTCCCGTCTGAGATTTTAATTTCGTCCGCCATGCCTTCTTGGCGGACCAATTTCTATCAATAAATCTCTATCCGCCGCCGGCCATCTGAAACATGGGGATATATATAGAAGCGAGCAAACCGCAGACCATCACGCCCATGCCGATCACTATCATGGGCTCCATTAAACCTGTGAGCCGCGTGACCAGGGTTTCAACGCGGTTCTGATAATAACCTGCGATCTGATCCAACACCTCGCTTAACTTTCCAGACTCCTCGCCAATTTTGATCATGCTCAGCATCATCACAGTAAACAGCTTTGTGGACTCCACAGAAGCCACCAAATTACTACCGCGTGAAATATGCCCGTGAACCGTGCCCAAGGCTGAAAAATAAATAGGATCACTTCGAAACACTTCTTGCGTGGTCTTAATGGATTCCAGAAGCGGGGTGCCGCTGCGCAGCAAAAGCGACAAATTTGACGCAAATTTTTCCATGGAAGACTGAACAAGAAGCTCTCCCATCACAGGCAGAGCCATTAAAATCGAGCGCACCTGCCGGTTGCCGTCTTCAGTTCGCACATATCGTCGAAAAAAATAACCGCCCACTGCCATCCCGACCAATATCAAAAGCCCCCTGTCTTTAATAAAATTAGACATGGCAATCACATATTCAGTAATGGCCGGCAATTCAGAACCAAAATCCTTAAAAAAGGCCGCAAAGGTAGGCACCACCTTCCACAGCATGACAAACAAGGACAAAAACGCCACACCAATTAAAATAATCGGGTAAATCAGGGCACCGGTGACTTTGCTGCGTGTGGCGCGTTCTTTTTGAATACTGATATTCAACTGCAGCATCAAAGAACCCAATTGACCGCTGACTTCACCGGTACGCATCATCTGGATCCAATGATTTTCAAAAATCTTAGGGTAATTGGACGCTGCTTTATGAAACGAATCTCCAGACGCCACCTTATTGGCAATTTCTTTAATCACCTTTGAGAGTTTTTCGCTTTCCGATTGTTCCCCGGCCAAACGCAAAGATGACAGCAAAGGTGTTCCGGCATTCAATAAGGTTGAAAATTGTTGAAAAAAAGACACCAAATCATCAATGGTGTTTCCCTTGTGCTTTTTGCTCTGCACCCGCGCCATGGACAGCCAAAAACCTTTGTTTTGGGACATAGATATCTCCCTTTATTTAAAACGGGTGAATAAGGATGAATAGGGTTGAATGGGGATGAATAGGGGTACAAACCATAAAACAAAACACCCTGCTCAGCCATTTTCTTATAGGCTTTTTCCCGTATTCATCCTTATTCATCCCTTTTCACCCCTATTCATCCCTTTTGAACTACTCTCCCATGGCCACGCTGACCACTTCTTCCATACTGGTGAGCCCTTCGCGTACTTTCCCGATCCCGTTATCAGCCAAAGTCTGCATCCCATCTTTCTGGGCTGCTTTTTCCATGTCAGGAATAGGGGCTTTCTCCTGAACCAAATCCCGCAAAGCCGGTGTAATACGTATTACCTCAAATATCCCCACGCGTCCTTTGTAACCCACATCCCGGCATTCCTTGCATCCTTTGGGCCTATAGATGGTTTCATCCTTAGTAAACCCATATTTATCAATCAACTCTTGGTCCGGATTATAAGGCTCCTTACATTTGGGACACAAACGCCGAATCAAACGTTGCGCTTCCACCAAGCGCAGCGTTGACGCCAGCATAAAAGGCTCAATCCCCATATCCACCAAACGGGACGTGGCCGCCAGTGCGCTGTTGGTATGCAAAGTGGACAACACAAAGTGACCTGTTAAGGCCGCGCGCAAGCAAATCCCGGCTGTTTCTCCGTCACGCACCTCTCCCACCATGATCACATCCGGGTCCTGCCGCAAAAAAGCACGCAATGCCCGGGCAAATGTCAAATCCACCTGCGGCTTGACCTGAATCTGGTTGATGCCGGAGAATTTATATTCCACAGGGTCTTCCACTGTTAAAATATTTTTTCTCGGCGACATGACCAAATTCAATGTGGCATACAGCGTGGTGCTTTTTCCGCTGCCTGTGGGGCCTGTGACAAAAAGAAGGCCATGCGGAGAACTCGCGGCTTTTAAAAAGTCTTCCTGCTGCCGCTTATTAAAACCCAATTTAAAAAGATCCAAAGGCACAGCGTCCTTGTTCAAAATACGCATGACCATCTTTTCCCCATACACAGTGGGGACCGTGGACACACGCACATCCACTTTGTTATCACCCACACGCATACTAAAAGCACCGTCTTGCGGCACGCGTTTTTCTGCAATATCCATTTTGCACAAAATCTTTAAACGGGAAATAATAGGCACAAACAAACTCACAGCCGGCGGCGGCATTTCATTCAGCACGCCATCTATACGATACCTGACCTTACATTCATTTGGATAAGGTTCTAAATGAATATCACTGGCTTTCTCCCGCAAGGCGCTGCTCATGATTTGATTCACCAAACGAATGATCTTGGTTTCACGCGTGTCCGGAACCACGCGGTCCAGGTCCAGCACATCTTCTTCCACAGGTTTGGCCACCTCCACTTCCGGCTGTTCCTGTACAGCCTCCTGCGCCATTTGCTTGGCCCGGTCCAAAACACCATATAAGATGTCTATTCCCTGCACAATGACTTTCAAGGGCGCCACATGCACGCTCACATTAAATCCGGTCTGCAGCTGCACCTCATGGGACAAACCCAAATCCATGGGGTCCATAAAAGCCACATGCAGCACATTCTTTTCCCGTTCAATCGGCAAAATATGGTTGTCACGGGCAAACTTTTCTGACAGACAATCTTTCAGCCCGTCTTTCTTCAATTGATCTTCTTCCACTTTTGTCAACAAAGGAACACCCAGGTTGTCTGCATATGTTTTGGCAATGATTTCCTCTGAAACAGATTGCGTAATGGAAATGGCTTCTTCCAAACTGCAATTTCGCTTGCCCTGTTCCCGCAGGATATTGTCTGCGGCTTTGGCATCCAAATGCTTCTGGATGATCAAAAGCTCCAGCAACAGGGGTCTGTCAGTGACGTCTGGAATGTCGGGCATGGTTGATCTCCAACGGGCGGACACATCCTTGCCTACAAACAGGGACCATATCTAGCGACATGGAGGCCCGCCCCTACGACAATTTATTCTGCTTTCACCACTCTTGGGGTGATAAAAATCATCAGCTCTTTTTTGGCAGATGAATCATCCTTGGCCTGAAACAAACGGCCCAAAAGCGGAATTCTTGAAAAAAATGGCACACGCCGGTTCTTTTTGGTTGTTTCATTGGATAAAATCCCACCGATCAAAACAGTTTGTCCGTCCTGTACGCGCACAGTGGTGCGAATGGACCGTGTCTGAGGGTCCACAAACTGTGTGGGAAAAAACTGTGACGTTTGCGGACGGCTGATGGTGGGTTCCAATAAAAGCGTGATCAACCCCCCATCATTGATTTGAGGCGTCACCCGCAGAGTAATCCCTGTGTCTTTCCGTTCAGCTGTGGTGGTGAGAAGCCCGTTTTGCGCTATCAATGAAGCGCTTTTAATGCCCACAGCGGTTTCAGCTGTAATGGAAATCTCTGCCATTTTATTGTTCAATGTTAAAATCTTGGGCTTGGCCAGGTACTGTCCGTCTCCTGTGTTTTCCACAGCCCGCAAAACAGCTGTGAATTGCGAAAAAGACAACATGCCGAAGAATGTGCCCATGGTGGGATTGCCGCCGTAAAGCGTGGTGTCTTTCACTGTGGCATCTGCCAATTCCTTGACCCCGGCAAAATGCCCCACATTTTCCCCGGACAACAGCCGCGATGGTCCTGACATGGCGGCCAATGCCCCGTCCGGGCCTCCCAGTTCCAGCCCCAGCTTGCGGGATGTGTCTGCATTGGCTTCCAGTACAATGGCTTCAATCAGAACCTGCGGAATCAGGGTGTCCAAACTGTCAATAATGTCTTCAATGCGCATCATGTTTTCAGGCACATCCGTGACAATCAAACTGTTTGTTTCCGCATATGTCTGCAGCTTTCCCTGAGGGGTTAAAATGCTTCTGACCACCGGCACAATCCCGCCGCCCTCTTCTTTTTCAGATGATTTTTCCTCACCTCCGCCCCCCATTCCAGCTATCAATGCCATGGTTTCTTCTGGTCCGCCGCCTTCATCTGATCCGGAACCACTGGAAGGGGACAATTGCGTGTATTTCAACCTGAAAATGCGCGTGATCAACCGGGTCTTTGTCTTGGACATTTCTTTGACAACAAAGCTGTTGCTGTTGCCCATGCGTTCATAACCCATGTGGTGCGATTCCAGCAAAGCGCGCAGCGCTTCCCGCATAGGCACATCTTCCAAAAACAAGGAAAACTTCTTGTTTTGCAATTCCCTGGCAATGATAAAATTTGCGCCTGTTTGAATGGAAATAGCCCTGAGAATCTGCACCAAAGGCATGCTCTGCAAATTCAAGGTCACGGGCCTGCGCATGACTTTTATTTCTTTTTTGTCCTCATCAGAGGACAGAGACCTTGCTCTTGGGGCGCCATAAACAGGCGCGGGTGCTCGTACAGGCCTTGTGCGAGGCACAGAGAGCATTTCTGTTTCCACGCCCTGAAAAGCATCTTTGATCTCATTTGAAATTTTATTTTCATCAATCACCCACGCATCTCTGGCTGCCGCCTGCATGACACAGCTGAGACACATAAACCAGAACCCGCAAACAAATAGGTATTTCCTGATTTTTTTCATTGGATCTTCTCCCTGTTGAAAGAGGACAAATATTTTTCAAACACACGGCCCCTCACCTCAACCTCCACCTTGTCCGGATGAATTTTGATCACACGTCCCTCTCCCCAAGAACTCCCCTCTGACAGCAGATGCCCGTTCACGCTCACCAGCGGCATATGCGCATCCCAAATAATCCCATTGATATGCATTGTTTGAACCCGTTTTTTCTTGACGACTTTTTCTTCCACAGGCTTCTCTTCCACAACAGCCGTCGGCGCTCCAAAAGGATCGCGCAACCCTTTGGGATACACATATTCTTTCAGTTTTTTGGGCGACTTCATTTTTTCCGTCGGCCTTTCCTGCGGAACAGACAAGGTGGGATGCGCTGAAGACCACAAAAAATAACAAAACACCAGCACACAAACCAATGGAATCCATCGTTTGATCTCAGGAGGCATGTTTGGACACCTCCTGTACGGTGACTGAAAAAGTCGATTTTTTAACCTCCGGCTCTTGGGAGGGCACATTCTTGACAGTCGACGTGGACGTCAAAACGCGCTTGACCACATCCTTCTTCTTTTCTTGTTTGTCTTTCTTTTTCAACTTCTTTCTTCCTTTGAATATGCCAAATGTGATATTGGTCTTGAGAGGCGCGGTCATGGACTCTTTCAGCATATACACCCGGGCAATGCGCAAAGCTGTTTGCTGATTTTCCAGCCACCCGATCAATTTTAAAACCCGCTCATAAGGCGCCATAAAATCAAATCTAAGCAGAATGCCCTGCAAACCGCCGGACCTGGCTTGTATGCCTTTGACGGGAAAAGGTTTGTATTCCACCACTTTCACATCAAATTTCCGGCTGGCATTGATCAAATATTCCACCCAGGCATCCAGATCCTTTTGCTTGGGCAGCCGCTTTTTATACTTTTTCATTTTTTTGGTGATGTAATTGTTTTCTTTAATAAATGACTGACGCTGTTTTTCCGTGGTCAATTGTTCGCGCAAAACAGATGTTTTGTGATACAGCGGAAGCCCCACACCGCCCAATCCCACCACGGCAATCATGGACAACACAAATACCCGCAAAACAAACGGGTCCTGTAAATGAACCGCAAATTTCTTCCACAAAACAATAATCTGAGACTGCTGCAAATTTTTCTTCATTGTCGTTCCCTAAATTTCTTGGCTTTCTGAGCGTCCAACCAAGCCTTCCATGTTGACATCTTTAGTCTTTTGGGCGTACACATCACAGTGGCATACGCCAGTTCCTTGCCAAAATCCTTGCGCCAGTTAAGGGCAGACAAACGCACATTTTGAAAATTCTTTTCAAACGCCGGGTGTTCTCTCAATTGATGCAGATAATCATCAATCTGCCTGGGCATTTTGCCGCCCTCATTGAATTCCGCGGAAAAGCGCAAAATCATAAAACGCTCGCCCAAATCCTTGCTGGAAGATGTTTTCCGCCAAATTTGATCCTCTGCCTGGACCTGCACCATTTGCGCATTGGGCGGTAAAAGCTTGGACAATCCCTCAAAAAAAGAAGCCCATGGCACATTGTCAGTGACATATTCCTGCAATGGCAAAGCTTGCATTAATAATTTTTCATTCACTTTTTCCAAAATAGAGGGCTTTTTCCCAATGGCCCAGGACGCCTGCGCATTTTGCCTTTTCAGTGACTTGACTTTTCGGTTTAAAGAAGAGGCCTGTGACCCCAATGAGGTGAGCACCAAACAAACAGCCAAAAGAGCAGCGGCTGTTTCCATGCGCGGGAAAATTGTAGACAAATGCACCGGCCTTTGAACGGGTTTGGCCAGATTCACAGCCTGATCATCCGGCCGCAAAGCCGCCAACGCCAAACCAAAAGCAGTCAAGTTGCCGTCATAACACGGCCCGGGGATGGGCTGCACAATCACATTCAACTGATCAGAAAGCTGATTGATTGTTTCTTCAGGCACTTGCCTGCCCTGCAGCACAATCTTTTTCACACCCGGCGTTCTCAGCTTCCAGCGCGACATAATCATCATTTGCTTGATAGGAGATGTCAGGGTCTTTAGAATATTAACGGAATCCAAGGGCAGAACCTGCCAAGCCATAGGCAGCAGGCCTTGCGTCATGGCCACCAAGGCTTTGTCCTCTCCAAAAATCACACGGATTTCCATGTCTTTGCGTGACAATGGTTTGGCATAATGCCAGGAAGCGCGCAAAGCCGCCCATGGGCCTGGCTCCACTCTCACAGGATTCAAATCCAAAGCATAAAATTCCTGAAGCACTTTCTTGATCAACGTTTTTTTGGCTGCGCTCACCAGTGCAAAAAAACGCTCGCCTATTTTCATCCCCACCCAATCCGAAAACAGATCATTGCCGCCTAAAAAAGCCGCTTTTGGATTCTCGCCGATAATGTGATCTATGGTGGTTTTGCGCGTTGGCAATTGGGGCATGGGGAATGTGGAAAAAAAAGCATCTGTGTCTGACACCCCGGCCTCAAAAATCACAGGCAAGTTTTTGATTTTCTCCTTCACGGTTTCAATGCATTTGGTGATGGGGCTGCCGGACGCAGGTTTTGGTTTTGCGTCTTGAGGGCGGTCAGCCAAAAGCGTTTCCTTTAGGATTGCAGGTAATGGTTTTTCTGTGACAGAATGGCTGACTGATTTCTGAATCACCGGCCCCTTTAACCCGTAAACCACATCAGACACGTACACCCTGTCATTCTCCACATAAACCCCGAACCCGCGTTTTAAAGCCAGCTCGCGCTTGGCCTTTTTCTCAGAAACAATGGACGGCTCTGCCTTCTGTGCCTTCTGTTTCTTGACTTTTTTCTCTTTTGCCTTTGACCTGCCCCATGAGGCAAAACGATGATAAGGTTCTTGCTTGGCCGGATCCACACTCTCAGTCTTTGTGTCCGATGCCAAATCCGGGCGGGCGTTGCCCTGATCTTGAGGCCCCATTGTCACAACTGCCCTATCCCCGGACGCAGGGACTTTTTCATGCTTTTTTTTGCGGACTTGAGGCAAAATTTTTCTCAAAATCGGGCTTTTGTCCAATAACATCAGAGTCCTCCTGCAAATGAATCCGGGCACGCCCCGCCAGGTCCGCCTTGTCCGGAAGTCACTGTGACCACATATTTCTTATTGCCGTCCCGCTCATAAGACAATTTAACAACAGGCGCACCTGTGAGTTCCTTCAAAATCAACAAGCAGTCATAGTTTTTCTGAGGCGGCTCGCCTGTTTCCAACAGCGTGAGCGCCCGGGCCATCCCAACATTCAAAACAGGCTGGGATTTGTCCAAATAAGTCTCATTCTCACACACCTGCATCAATGCCTGTACCCGGTGGCATAAAAGGGAAGCCGCTGACAATGACAGAACAATAAAAACCATTGTCAGCATCAAGGCCATGCCGGAATCTTTTGATATTTTGGTTTCTCGCTTATTCATCGTCTGATCCTAATGATTAAATTCCAAATTCCAAGGAACAATAACCAAATAATAACCAATCACCAAGAGACAATAACCAGACAAATTCCAAAAAACAAATGCAAAAATAAAATCGTTTCCAGCTTTGCGGGCGGACATCTGCCCCTTCCCCTCGGCAGATGCAGAGGCCCGCACAAGGGCCGCCCCTACCGGACTATTTGCCTTTGCCTTTCCCGCCGCCTTTACCACCGCCTTTACCGCCACCGCCGCCTTGTTCTTCAGGCATGCAATAAAACATATTGACACTTCTCTCCGACACCCCTCTTTTAAAAGTCAATGTGGTGAGGACATTGCTGTCCTTGTCCATTGAATAAGCGGCTTGGTGAATATACCGGGCTGCTGTCAGGGATTGAAAATCCGTTTGTCTCTCCCTGACCACCAACCCTTCTTCATTGGCAAAATAATTCACTTCTTCATCCGGCAATGTCACGCGAAGCGCCTCAGCACCCAAATCCACCTTGTCAGCGGCTGCCAAGTCTCTGAGCATAAAAGCCCGGCAGACCAATGCTTCACGATGCACTTGCGCGCGCTGCGACACATAATTCACATGAAGATCAAAAGAAATCCAAAGACTGGCAATATGAAAAGAAAATGACAGAAATATGGTGCCTGCCACAAGCAGTTCCAAAAGCGTCATTCCCTTTTCATTGTCCAAAGTCATATCAAGATCCCCTTTCTTCCAATTCCACCTCTGCTGTGATGGAAGAGGCATCACTTTCCAATGATTTCAATGTCACCCGATAAACAGCATTGCTTGGAACAACAGCTGAGGTGCATTCAGTGAAAATCACTTTTTTCTCATCAGTGGGGACAAACGCATACAATGGCCTTTTGCTTTCCAAGGTTTCAATCTGGCGCACATTGTTCATTAAAACCCCTGCCAGGCCGGCGATTGAAAAAAGCAGCAATGCAATTGACACCTGCAGTTCCAACAGCGTGAAACCTTTGTCTGACTTCACATGAACACACCCCCCCTGCGGAAAATGCAAATTTTTAATTTCAAATATCAAAATGCAAATTTAAAAACATTCAATCCGCCACAAGGGCGGGGGCCAGCCCCGCCCCTATGTTTTTTCATTCTTACTGGTGGGCGGACACAAGGCCCGCCCCTACACAATTTATGTTCCCATCGGGTTGATGTCCGGATATTGCTGCAAGGTGCTGTTTTGTGTGTCATATCCGTCTTCAGTAAAGGCAATGGTGTATGCCCCGTAACCAGCTGATGCGCCCTGACGGGTCAGCGTCATTGACCATGAATCTTCCAAATCACCGGAAGAACCGGGTTGAACAGCGCCCACGGAAAAATACTTAGGCACTGACATCTTGATGTCCAGTTTGTCCAACACATCCGCATAAGTGCCCTGGCGTCCATGATATCGTTCCATGGCTGTGGCCACAGCGCTCAGATAATTGAAAGCTTCGCTGGCTTTGGAACGTTCCACAGCATTGCGGAAACGCGGCACAGCAAAAGCCGCCAACACACCGATAATCACAATCACAACTGACAACTCCACCAAAGTGAATCCCTTGGTGTTTTTCTGAAAACGCTTTAAAGGCGTTGTTCTTTCGTTTTTCATAGATGAACTCCTTTTATTTTTATTCAACTTCAGATCCAATCTGTTAGACTGTCCCACACTAAAAATATCCGCTGAAACTGAAACCTTCATCTTACCCTTCAGCAACTTTTATGAAACCATCCGGATAAAACAGAAATAACCAAATCCCAAGAAACAATGACCAAATAATGACCAATCACCAAGAGACAATTTGGCCGCCTATCTAAACAGGCTGGTCTCGCTCATATAAAAGATCGGTTAAATAATGAAATAATTAACTTTTTTTTGATTTTTCCCATTTAGAATGCTTGTCTCTTGGTTATCCCGAATTTCTCAGTTGAGAAATTCTCTTTGCAGCGCTCAGGAGGGCTACGCCCTGGGTTCACCCCTCGGAACATGGCCGCAGCGCGGCCACATTCCGAGCCCTTCAGGAAAATTTTCAGTTTCACTTTTTTGAACAGCTATGATCGACGGCAATATCGTTCAACTGAAAATTTTGGGTTATTGGTCATTGGAATTTGTTTGGTCATTGTTTCTTGGAATTTGGTTATTCTCAGCTTAGTTGCATAAGGTTTGCACGAAAGTTGCACTAAAGTTGCATGAGGAGAGGCATAATATGGGTATGAAGATAAAATGCACAGACTCACACTTCTATAGAAAAATCCAGGACAAGGTCAACTTTCTGAAAAAGGATGAAGAGCCTAGGTATTTGTATAAAAGTCCTGTCAAAGCCAAAAAAACACCTTCCCCTCAATCCACAAGCGCCGCATACCCGGGAATCGTGGAAATCGTGTTTCTCCTCTTGACTTTTGCCTGCGTAACCGCATACTAGAAAGCAAAGGGCAAAGGGCATAGAGCAAAGAGTCATTATTGCAATTTATAGTGGTTATCAACTGCTAAAATGCTCTATTTCCTGTGCTCAATGACAAGTGACAATGGTTTTTTTATGAACTTCATCACAGTTATTGGGGAACTCACCCTCTTTCTCTCTTATCTTGTTTATCTCCAATACAAAGATATACACCAACGCCTCTGGCTGTTTGTTTTCATGGGCATCTCCTGTTTGATCACTGTGCCATTTAATCCTTATCTGGGGAAAGAACTCTCTGAACGCATCATCCAGTCTCTGTCCGGCAGCGCCATAGGCGTCATATTTTTCAGCCTATGCCTGTTTCTGGAAAAACGCAGCCAAAAAAACAAAAGACTCACCTTTCATGATGTGTTCATGGTTTTTATAATAGGCTGTTTGCTTGGACCCGGCGGGTTGTTTCTCAGTGTATTGGCTGGGTCGCTTCTGTCAGTTCTGATCCGCGCTCTTATTTTCTTGATTCATCTCTTTAAGGAAGACTGCCCCACCCCTCATACTTTGGGCCCTTTCCTTGTCATCGGCACCCTTTTTTATCTCATTGCTCAACTATAAGGTTCAACCGTTTAATTTGACGGAAAAAACCAAAAAAGAGCCGATAAATCGGCGGGCTACAAATCCGGCAACTAGAAACTGATGGAGCGCTATCCTTGCATGAGTGACTGGAGTTTGTCTTGAATCAGGGCTTGGGATTCAGGGCCTAAAATATAAATAAATCGTCCCTGAAATGTTTTTTCCGTGTCAAAAAAAGAGGAATGTATCACCAGATTTTCCCCATTGGCATCAGCCATATA
>JANQER010000053.1 GCA_028278255.1 Elusimicrobiota bacterium
CTTGATACCCGTAAAAATGTATTTGTGAGAAATCAACGTCATCCGAGGCCCAAAGTTTTTTTTCATCATATTTGAGAGACCATGGATAACACACGCTCATGGACACAAGATGCCTATAAGGGTCAGTCTCTTTGATGAACCGGCTCATTTCATTGACCCAGGGCACAGGGGCTTTGTATTCATTGATGAATTCCACTGACATGATATGAGGAGAATATCCCCACCGGGCAATGATATATTGAAGACGTTTTTTGTAATAAGCACGGGCTTGTTCATTGGTGAAAAATTCAGAGGGCTTTTCGCAAAACCCGCCGTTGTTTTTGTTATACGGGTTGTTCTTCCACAGATGTTCGTTCCAGGGGCCTTTTTCAACGAGAAAATCACCGTAATTTCCAAGCGTCAGCATCAGATAGATGTTGTTTTCTTTGGCTGATTCGAGAATTTGGTCAATTTTCCATGCATGCTGCATGTTATACCAGCCCAGTCCTTTAAAATCTCCTTTTCTGTGTCCTTTGTTGGTCCATTCCAAGGCCAGATGCCAAGGCACCATCCAGAGACGTGAGAAGTTGCATCCGCTTTTTCCCATTTTCTGGAAATAATAGTTATAGTCTCTTTCCTTGTCTGATATCCATCCCACACTTTGCCCGATGGCAAAGTAGGGATCGCCTGAGTCGAATTCCAAGTAGCGCGTGGTTTTTTCGCTCTTTCGGATAAACCCAGGATTCCGAGAGGACTTGCATTTGAAAGAGTATTTTTTGGATTTGACCATTTCTTCGTTATTGCTGGCGGCCAGGAAATAGGTGTATCGGCCGGCTTCCGTAGGGGTAAAGCGTATCTTCCAGTAAGGATCACCTTCAGGAAGAGGCACGCCTTGTGCATTGAGGGCATAATCCTGATAGAAAAAACCTTGCACGGCGATTTCATTCCCTTGGGGTGACATAAAAAACCCGACCAGCTCTATTTCTTCCGGATCAAAGGGATTGTCGTAAGTGCCGGTTAAGTCAATGGCGAGCTCTAATATGCCGTAACGTCTTATTGTCTTTTTGTTTGGCTTAACGGAATGAATGGCTAATTTTTCTTGGTTTGACATCTTGGGCGTGATATCAATTTCTTCCCAATCATTTTCACTCAAAGCGCGGCCAGAAGGCGCAACAGCCGTCAACCCTTGAATGACAATTAAAACTCCTAAAAATCCGATTAATCTTTTCATACTGCCCCCAAAATATAGAATATGTCTTTATAATAAAATCGAAAACAGAAGTTCTTATTTTAGCTTTTATTTTCGTTCCTTCCAAATCAATTTACATGCCCCTCTTTAAGAAACTGTGTCAAAACTGCAGTCCAACTCTTATTATACCATAGACTTATTGAAAAAAAGCCAACTGCGCTTTACAGGCCTGACCGGGCACATCATGCGGAGATGTTTAAACCCGAATTGTGTCTTATATTTTGTTTAACCCGATTTTTGTATTAGGGCGTGAGGATCGAGGCGGACGGGTTAAATACAATGCGGTTTAGATAAGCGTAGCTGCCGATTTACTGGAGGCGAAGCACTCTCGTCCCGCCAAAAGCCTGCGGGACTGTCCATTCCTTCCTCTCCCCGAGGAAGGGACGTCCTTTAGGATCGGGCTCTTTAAAACATATTAATGCGGCAAAAGCGCCCCATAAATGGGGCAATTACAAGACCTAGAAACTCATGATATTAAGGCTGCTTGAATTGGAAAATAGCTTCTATTAAAACGGGGGGCAGTATAAGTTTGTTTGAGCATCAGACGGGCGACCAGGATCATTGATGGCTCTTCCCTTGAATCCCACCCTTTTCCAAAATTATTTTAGTCATGGAAAGAAATTCCCCCGATGTGCCCGCCTTTTAAAACATCCAATATGACTTTGCCGTGTTCTGTGTCTTTGATCACAAACTGACGCTCAAACTGCCATTTGGACCCAGATTTATTGGCATGATCATTTTTAACAAATCGATAATAAGAATCTTTTTCTATTAAGCACTTTTTGCATTTACTCAAGGCAGCCGGCAGCCATTTTTCTTCCGGCAAGACCTTCTTCGCATGCGCCACCAGCCACTGGGTGCTAAATGATTTCCAATCTGATTTCTTACGCTTGTTAATAATAAAATCCTCCCTTGTACCACATTTAAATCCTGTTTATTATCGGCTTTAATTCATTAAAATAGCATTAATCGACTTTTATCACAACCAATAACCTTGACATGAATCATTAAAATCGCTGTCCTCTTTGACGAAGACAGCGATTTTAAAGTAACCCGGTTAAACCCCTGATAAAAAAGTTTATCCAGCAGTCATCAGCGCCTGATTTCCCATGAGCTGGTCAACATCATCTTTGACTGATCCAATGGGCTGGATATCAAACTTTTCCACCAGCACCTGAACCACACCTGGACTTAAGAAAGCAGGGAGCGTTGGGCCCAGCTTAATGCCTTTAAACCCAAGAGACAGCAAAGCCAAAAGCACAGCCACTGCTTTTTGTTCATACCAGGCAATATCAAAAGACAAAGGGAGGTCATTCACATCATTGAGCCCAAACACTTCCTTTAACTTCAGAGCCACCACAGCCAGTGAATAAGAATCATTGCATTGTCCGGCATCAAGAACTCTTGGAATCCCCTGAATATCCCCTAAGTTTAGTTTGTTGTAACGATATTTGGCGCAGCCGGCCGTTAAAATGACAGCATCTTTCGGAAGCGTCTCTGCCACATCAGTGAAATAATGTCTGTGCGGTTGACGGCCGTCGCAACCTGCCATAACCACAAACCGTTTAATGGCGCCGGATTTAACAGCGCTGACCACTTTGTCTGCCAAAGACAACACCTGCTGATGTGCAAATCCACCGACAATCTCACCATTCTCTATTTCTTTCGGAGACGGACATGTCAATGCCAGCTGTATGAGCGCGGAAAAATCTTTTTGTCCGCTATCAAGCCTGTCCTCAATATGCGCGACCCCTGGATAGCCGGCCATGCCTGTGGTAAAAAGTCTTTTGCTGTAAGACTCTTGAATGGGCACAATACAGTTTGTGGTCATTAAAATAGGCCCGTTGAAAGACTCAAAATCTTTGTTTTGATTCCACCAGGCAGACCCATAATTACCCACAAAATGATCGTATTTTTTAAAAGCAGGATAGTAGTGGGCCGGCAGCATTTCACTGTGGGTATAGACATCCACGCCCTTTCCTTGTGTCTGCTTTAACAACTCCTCAATGTCCTTGAGATCATGTCCGGAAATCAAGACACCAGGGTTTTTTCCCACACCGGTTTTGACTTTTGTTATTTCAGGATGTCCATAAGCAGAGGTGTGTGCTTGATCCAACAAAGCCATGGTTTTCACAGCTGAGTCGCCTGTGCGCAAAACCAGGCCTGTTAATTCCGGCGCAGACAAAGGGGCAAAAACCGCTGACAATCCTTTTGCCATAAAAGCGTAAATATCAACATCATAGGATCCCAACACAACAGCATGATCAGCATAAGCTGCCACGCCTTTTAACCCATATAGGAGTAAGGATTTTAAAGCCCGGATGTCTTCATGACTGCTGAATGAATCAATGCCGACATACTGAGACTTGACCACATAATCTTCATCTGTTTTTGGTATCCAACGCATGGCATCAGTCACTTGAGCCATTGGAATGTCTTGCCTGGCATCAGCCAGTTCCTGTCGGAAAGACAACCCCTGCTTAATAAGTTCCAGAATACGCTGCTCATCAAAATTGGCATTTGTGATGGTCGAGAACAATGCTTTTCCCATGAACACATAATGTTTTTTGTCCACTGGTTTGGTGCTCTTCACCATCCATTCAGACATGCCGCATAACACAAAAACAAGCAAATCCTGTAAATTCGCTGTTTTTTCATCTTTACCGCAAACGCCGGCAGAGCGGCATCCCTTATTCCCTCTTGCTTCCTGACACTGCTGACAATTCATATGCATGGCAACTCCCCCCTATTGTTTTTTGAAAAGATATTTTGTTTAGGTCAAATGATTGATGGTCAGCTTTGAAAACTGCTGATTCACTGAGCGCTCTATTTTCCTGATTTCATTTCGCAAAGGGCAAGCAGAACGTTTATGGCAAATCCGGCGCCTAAACATACAGTCTGACAACTGCATTGGTCCTTGAAAAATATTGATCACATCAGAAATTTTAATCGAGGCCACCCCGGCAGAAGCTTTGACTCCGCCTGTTACGCCTTCTTTGGCTTCAATCAATTTGTTTTTGATCAACACACGCAGCACGCGCCGCAAAAATGCATAGGGTATTTTTTCAAGCCGCGCAATCTCCCTGGCTGACACAAATCGCTTCTTGTTTTTAAGAAGAACAACCAATGCCCTGACCGCATAATCAGTGTGTTTTGTCAGCAGCTTCATACGCCTCCCACCCAACAACTGACACTATTTTAGTATCATTTTTAAAAATAGTCAATTCTTTTTTTTATCGTTGTAACAGAAAAGTTAAAATGCCATGGGTCAGCTGCGAAAGAGCCTATGAGTTTTGCGCTGCAGGGGCGCACGGCCGTGCGCCCCTACGACGGAATGTGAGATGCAACTGTTTCTACAAAAATCAAAAAACCCGATTTACGAGAGTTCGGCAACAGGCTCGAAACAGCCTATTGAGGCCCTCACCCTTCACTTCGTGAAGCCCTCTCCCGTCGGAGACAGGAGAGGGGATTTGAAGAAAAAAAGCATTCGCAACAGTCACTTTCGTTTGGACGGTCAGAATTTAATTTTGCATTTGGGCAGGAGCTGTTTGATTTTTTGCTGCTCCTCAGGGGCAATTGGGTTTTTTTTGAGGTTTAACACTTTGAGGTTCTTCAATCCGCTGATTTCCGTCGGGAGGGCATTCAGCTGGTTCCCGGCCAGATTGAGTTTTTTGAGGTTTGTCAGCTTCCCGATTTCTTTGGGCAGCTGTTTGATTTTATTGGATTTGAGAGAGAGGAGCTTTAAATTTTTTAAATTCCCTATTTCCGGCGGCACTTGGGAAATGGTGTTGCTGTTGATATGGAGCTGATTCAATTGTTCCAACACACAAATGTCCTGTGGAAGCTCTTTTAGTTTGGGGCCAAAAAACGGCTGTATCATCAGCACATAACCTTGTGCGGCTGTATACTGCACCTGGTCCTGATAAGAGCTTTGTCCTCCCAATTTGGCTTTGCCGCTTAACACATCCTTTAATGACACTGTTGGTTCAGGTGCTTTTGCTTTGACCCCTGTGAATTTTTCATACGCGGCGCGCAGATCAGGCACAGATGATTGCGGCAAAGCTGTGACTGTTATTTTTTTGGCAGCGGCTTTGGCATTGGCAATAGACCCATGCCATTGTGAAGGATCAGACACAAAAGCCTTGTTTTTTTGATAGCTGGCTTTGCGTCTTTTGGCTTTTTTTAAAATGGTTTCCAAGCCATGATCAGATGTCGATGACTGTTTGCCCCCGCGCAAGCCAATGGCTTTTTCCGCATGGGTGATGGACTGGTCAAATTCATGGATATACATAGACGCCACAGCCACATTGTGGTGCAGACGAATGGTGGTCTTGCGGTTCACACGGGCTTTTTTGTTCCCCGGATCGCTCTGTTCCAGGGTTTTTTCCCAGGCCGCAATGGCTGCTTTCAGATCTTTTCGGGTTTGTGCCGTTAAATTCTCTTTTTTAATGCTTTTATAAGCTTCTATGGCTTTTGATTGGGCTTGTTCCAATGAGGCATCGCCTTTGATGGCAAACACTTTGACGCTTTCTTTTTGGTAAAAAGGCTTCAAGGCCTTGCCAGCCACTTTTTTGGCTTTTTTGCCGAGATTTTTGCTTTGTTTTTTGATAAAGCCTTTACCGGAGTAATTGGATTTTTTGTAGAAGTCTTCCAAGCTGCCGGGTGAAGAGAAACATGATCCCACTTCGCCGTATTTGTCAACCGGTTCCATATCCAATCCAAACCGTGCGGAATAGACCATTGTGCCTTGAAGATCTTTCATCACAAGATAAGAATCAGGGTTGTTATAAATCAGCCTGTAATAATGATGCTTGTATTTGCCTTTGCCGCCGAATTTTTTTGCCAATTTTTGGCACATTTTGTTTTGCGTGGTGGTGGCCACTTTTTTTTCTTGGAGGGACATTCCCTCATGCGCAAATTCAAATGTTAATTTTGATATATCCGCCTTTTCCATGGGCACAGGCGGGAATTCAAAAAATCTGGTTTTGACCTTCTTGGCCGTCATTTTGGCCGCTGAGACAAATGTGCCTGATCCCCCTAAAAACACAGCCAACGCAATTGCTGATATCATTTTGTTTTTTTTCATGATTAAAACCTCCTCATCCGGATAAACCGGAAACAGCCAAATCCCAAGCAACAACAATCAAAGTCTATTATAAGACATTTCTTCCGGTTTTTTTATAAATGTTTATTATTTGCTTTACATTACATTTAGCATTTTTTTGTAGCCCGCCGATTCATCGGCGTCTTTCACCGTCAGAGGACGTTCAAGATTTTTCAAAAGCGCCGATAAATCGGCAGGCTACGGTTCCGGCTAAAAAATAAAAAACCGCCAAACAACAGTTTCTTTATTTTGTGCATTTGGATTTGTTCTCCATTATAAAAGAGAGTACATGTACTTTTTGTTTTTGAGTATGGGTTTGATTTGACGCGGGATGTGTTTTGACAATTCTTTGAGGAGTCTGAATCTGTGGCGCTTCTTGAGCCAGCGCAGTATCAGCCAAACTTCTTTTTGATCTGCCGTGGTAAAAACGAGAGATGCTTTTGACAATTCTTTCACACGCTCATCCAAACGCACTGACAACATATCGGACCATGGCACAAAAACATTTTTATTAAGACTTTTGACGGAAAGGCCATTCGAATGAACCCGCCATTCAATCACTTGTGACGGCTGACCAGACAAGAGAATCACCCCGCACGCCGACACGACAAGACAACCACACAACACATACATCATCACAGGGGTTATTATGTTTTTCTTAAAAAAACCATTCACAAAACAAACGATTGTCTTACGTTTTATGAACACCAAAACAGACAAAAACCCGAATAAGACCCCCAACGCCGCAAAACCTGCGGGTAAAGAATAGGGGGCCCATTCTATTGCCAATTGGTCAGTTTTTTGTGAAAACGCATAAAACATGGCGCCTTCCCCTATAACCCTCTGATGAAAAC
>JANQER010000067.1 GCA_028278255.1 Elusimicrobiota bacterium
AGTCTATATTGAAATTCTTCAATTGAAACCCGAGGCCGGTTGTGAACCCCACATAGTTTGACTGGGAAAAGAGCGTGTCATATCCGGCGCGCAAGGATATCCTTGTAAAGGGTTCATAGGAGAGGCCGCTTTTGACAGACAATGCGTTTTCCTGGTCATGCACGGCTTCAACGTTCCAGGAAAAACGGTCGTCGCTGATTTTCCCTCTGACACCGGCGCGGAGCGTTAGGGGGAGTTCATCGCTTTGTTCGATGAAGCTTGTTTTTTTACCCATGTTTTGGATCACAGCGCCGAAAACAAGATTTTTGGAGGCAAGCACATAGCTTGTGCCCACATCCAATGCGAGAACAGAGGCGCCTGTTTTGGCGGCTGAGGCACCGCCTGATTCATTGAAAAATTGAGATATTTTTTTGAGACAGAGTCCAAAATGCCAAGGCCGGGTGACATTGTGTGAAATCGCCAAACCAATGTCCTGCGCCTGGTATTCCACTTGTCCGGAAAAGTTTCCGTATTGATCCGTGGCTTTAAATGCGCCTGTTCTCCAGTCGCTGATAAAAAATCCCAACCCCCATGTTTTTTGTTCTTGTGTGTCCCAGGAAAAGGAAACCGCATAGTGAGAGGCTTTGACCCCCAAAAGCCATTCGGTTTGCGCGCCGCCTAAACGTAAGCGGCTGGGAGACTGGCTTAAGAGAGAGGGATTGTGGAAAATAGAAAAGTCCGAGTCGGGATTGGCCACGCCGGTGTTGCCCAGGGCAGCGATTTTGGAATCCGGCGTGATCCTGAGAAAATCCGCACTATTCGTGCCATGCCCTGTATTGCCCGCCCAGCACGGCGAAGCCAACAAAAACAATAATAGAAAAGCCGTAGGGGCGGTTTTTATGTGTGTTTGATCAGAAGATATTTGTAATTGGTTATTGGTTATTCGTAATTCGTTCTGCTGCGAGGCCCGCACCCCGCGTCCCACGTTCCTCGTTGATGTTTTCATCTTATCACCGCCATTTTGCCTTTTTTGTATTGCCAGCCATTGTCAGGGTCATAATAGCTGGCCAGATAAAAGTACAGGCCGCTGGCTATGGGCTCGGCATAATCGTTTCTGGCGTCCCATGTGCATTGGCCCAGAGAGGTCCCTGAGAGTTCTTTAATGAGCAGGCCTGAGAAGCTGTACACGTTGATTTTTGTGTCTTCCGGAACGCCTTCGAAATAGATGTGCTGGTCCCCGCGTGATGGTTTGTACGGATTGGGATACACGAGCATATTGTCCAGCTTGTTGGCTGACGCGCTGAGCATGAATTCCACTTCATTGACTGTGCCTTTTTGTGTTTGCAGCGGTTTGTGGTCGCTTTTGGATATGCCGAATGAAGCGGACAATGTGAATGCGCCATCCGGCACTGACAGGAAAAATTGGCCTGTTTCAGCGTCTGCGCGTGCGGTTTTGATGATTTGTCCGGATGAGTCTTTGAGTTTGATAATGGCCGGAACAATGCCTTGCTGGTTTCTGACAGTCCCCCTGACCAGAGAAATATTCAGCAGGGATGACAAAGCCGCCAGGATATCAAGTCTTCCATGTCCGGACCTTTCATCAAGGCCAGTGGCGCCAATGTCAATGGATGTGTTGAGCAAGGTGTTTTTAATGGCGAGGATGTCAGCGCCAGGGCTGGATTCCATGAGCAGGGCTGCGGCGCCTGACACATGCGGTGTGGCCATGGATGTGCCGCTGTATGATTGGTACCTGCCATTGGGGATGGTGGAGAGAATCCCATATCCGGGGGCTGCTATTTCAGGTTTTGTGTAATCCTCTTGTTCCCAAGTGATTGTTCCGCCGCCTGAGAAGTTTGTGATTGTGTCACTGAATGAAGTGGCGCCGACACTCACAGCGCCAACAGTGTTGCCTGGGGCGTCTGCATTGCCCGGGCCGTTGTTGCCAATGGCAAAAATAGGAAGCACATTGGCTTCCAGAAGCTGATCCACCACGGTTTGGAATATCTGATATTGGCCCGGCGCGCCCAGGGACATATTCAGGATATGCGCGCCGTCATCTGTGTTTGGGTTTTCATCCGGATCCAGTACCCATTGCATGCCGGCCACCACTTGGGCCAGTGTGCCTTGCATACCATTTAGAACCAGCGCGCTGAGGAGTTTGGCATTGGGCGCCACGCCAATGGGGCACCCGCTCGTGCTGCCGCCCACCAGTGTGCCGGCTGTGTGTGTGCCGTGAAAGCCGCTGTCATGCGGGACTGAATTTTGAACTTTGTTTCCAAACGCGTCAAATTCCGCCCATGCAGCCACCTTGCCTTGCAGGTCAGGATGCGCGGCATCAATGCCTGTGTCTAAGTGTCCGATGCGCACATTCAGACCTGACACATTAAAGGCTTCCCAGGATTGTATGGCGCCTGTTTTGTCAAGGCCCCAAGGTGGCTGCAGATTCGACTGCGTGTACCCAAGAGGTGTGACTTTTGGGGTCTGTACCGTGAAATTTTCAAATATGGCTTGAACCTGTTCATCCTGACTAATGGTTTTAAGGGTCTCCTGAGACACTTGAGCGGCATATCCATTAATAAGCCAGAGATCCACGACATTGTTTTTTTCTGATGCCGGAAATATGGTTTGAGGAGATGGTTTGGTACTAATAGATTGTATATAAGCAGCAGGCGCTCCTTTGTGTTTGATTGTGCCAGGCGCTGCCGGTGCGCTTGTTTTCTTATATAGGATAACAACAGAAATTTTGTTTTGTGAGTTTGCATTCGTGATGTATTTTTGTACAGCAGGTGTGAGTTTCGCGGCAAAACAGGAGACTGTGAGGAGCAGTGTCCAAGCGGCCATGCCTGTTGTGTGGACGATAAATTTGAGAAAATCATGTAATTGTGTGTGCGTTTTGTTTTTCATTGTGCTTCAGGATAACTGAATTTGGCTCATGAGCCATGCAATGAAATGTTAAACGCGTTTTTATAATTTTTAAATTTGCATTGATTTTGAGAGGTGTTTTTGTGTTGCAGATTGACGGTGTAAGAAAGGCAATTATGTTTTTTTCTGTTTTCCGTCGATCAAAGAGGGCGTAAAAAGTAAACCCGTTTACAAAGAATTTATTTTTCCGTCGATTGTTAAAAAAAAATCAACAAATCAAAAGTTTGTGAGCTGTGAAAATTTTTGTGTCAGCTGATGGGAGTGAATTAGCCCAAAATTTTCAGTTGCACAATATTGTCGTCAATGATTGATGTACAAAAAAGTGCAAATGAAAATTTTCCCGCAGGGCTCGGAATGCGGCCGCTGTGCGGCCATGTCCCGAGGGGTGACTGCTGTGCGTGCCTGGAGCCTCTGGCGTTTCTCCAGGCGCCCAGGGCGAAGCCCTCCCTCCCTTCCGACAAACAGGGACCATGCCTAGCGGCATGGTAAGCGCTGCGAAGGAAATTTTTCAATTGAAAAATTAGGGTTAGGATTTTTTTTGTGGTGATAAGGTTTGTTTCGTCTTTCAATCAAAAATCGCAAATCAAAAATCAAAAATCTTTTCAGGCTTTCTGCGGCTGGGGGTCGGCCCACATGTATCCGCGGCCTGAGACTGAGATGAGGCCGGCTGTGCGGTCAATGTTAAGCTTTGACCGGACGCGCTGCACATGCACATCCACTGTGCGCAGTACGCTTTTGCTCACAGGCGGCATGCCCCATATTT
>JANQER010000010.1 GCA_028278255.1 Elusimicrobiota bacterium
TTGGCCGCTTTCACGGAACGCTCCACAAAATTTTGCCAGGACTTCATTGTTTTGGGAGCCGCGCCTTTTTTCACTGTTTCCTGTCCGGCGGCCCGGACCTTTTCCAAGGCTTTTTGATAATCTTTTGTAATGGCGTCCTCTGCTACTGCCATGATTTTTTTCACGTCCCGTTCTGTTTTTCGGGCCGCTTCTCCGGCCAAACGCCGCGCTTTGTTCATGTCCTTCACACTGCCTGCTTTCCGTGCCTGATCAAGCAGCTCTTCGATTGTGCCCGCGGTTTTATTTCTCTGTGCCGTGACTTTTTTCCAAGCTTCAGACATGTGTTCTCCGGCTTTTCGATTCGCTGTGCTCAAGGCTTCCCGGCTTGTGCGGGCGGCCTGGTCAAAAGCTTTTTGCACTTGAGGGCTCTTGCCCTTTTTCGCCTTTCTGGTGGCAGCCCCGATAAACTTCCAGGCTTTGGCGGCGGATGTGTTTTTGGTACGGGTCACAAATTTTTTATTCTCCATAGCGGATTTTGCCGCTCTTTTTCTGGAGTGATGAATACCCTCGCCCACATCATCCCAGTTTTTGCTCATGGCTTCCTTGGGGGGAAGAGGCGGGGCAGGTTTGGCCCTTGCAGGCAAAGGCGGCGGATCCGGCGGAAGAGGCGTGCGGTGCGCGGGCGGAGACGCCAGATTGTCAGCGCCATCCGGTATACGCCCGCCTTTTTTGCGCATTTCCTTTAAAAGATTGTCGTATTCAGGCGTGCCTCTGGCCGCTTCAAGCTCTTCCCGGATATTCTTCCAGCTGCCGCCTTTATGAGTGGACAAGTGTGCAACCGCTTCCTCGGGATTCCGCGCAAACATCTCACCGTACGGATACTCCTTCACCAATCCGTCCTCCAGATTTTTTTTGGCCTTCAATCCTTTGGACATGGAAGACGCGCCTTTGCCCAGCTGATCCGCTCCCATCAACGCGTTCAGCTCATTCATAACACTGTCGTCAAATTCTTTGCCGTTCAAGTCGCGCGCTTTTTTCAGATTTTTGTTGAAATTGGCTTCAGCCCAAAACGCGCGCGCTTCATTGTACTGCCCTTTCTCAACAGCGCCTGCCGCAGACCGCCCTTCTCTGGCAGCCCATTTTTTTCCGCCTTTATACGCATGTGCGTACTCATGTATCAACGTGCTGGCCATCTCATCCGGACTCATGCGGGAAAAAGCGGCGTCACTGTTTTTCCTCATGGGATTTAAAAGCATCACGCCCTCATCCCGCAAGGACAAACCTTTGTCTTTGATGGCGGCTTCATAAAAATAATCCACATTTCCCTCATTCAAATCCTTTTGTACGCGCTTGGCCCATTTGTCTCCCATGGCAGCCGCTTCATCAATAGCGCTTTTCACTTCCCGCTCAAAAGCCTGTCTTTCTGGTTTGGGCATTTTGTCCCAAGCTCTCTGTGCATCAAGCGCATCCTCACTGTAATGTTTTCGATTCAAATCGCCTGTGTACCATTCATCTGCTTTTTCCGGTTTGGGTTTGGTTGTCACGCGCGGGTTCTTGGCCAATCCTCTCAATTCTTCCGGACTCATGGTGGGATTGCCATGACGTATATTCTCCGGCACCGGTGTCTCAGGCGCATCAGAAGCAGACCGCCTGTTCGACCCCGTGGAAGTGCTACGGCTTGGTTTTTCGCTTTCTTTGGGCCGCTTGCGTCCGGAAGAAACAGCATCTGTCTTTGTTTTGGACGCAGACCCCGTGTTCTTTCCGGAAGAAGTCAAATGTTTCGGTCCGGCGAGCTTGGATTTGACAGCCATATCAGTGACTTTATCCTTAACGCCCTTGCCAACGGCTTTTGTCCCTGACACCAATTTTCCAGGCACATCTTTCAGATCAGTGTCTAAGGCATTTTTGACTTTGGACACAGCCTTGGCTGCTGTTGAAGCTGCATTTTTGGCTTTTGAAGCCAAATCCGCAGCCTTTTTCACCCCGTTCTCACCCAATGTTTTGGCTGCAGCGTTTTTGGCTGTACGGCTGACTGCTTTGCTGGCAGCCGTGGCTTTTTCCCCCACAGCAGTGGCCAGCCCCTTGGCCTTGCTGCCCACGGCTTTGGCCGTGGTCCCAATGGCTTCCACCGCCTCTTTGCCAATGACTTTTTCAGCGCCTTTGACCACCCCCTTGCCTGTTAGATTGGCTGCACCTTTGGCCACATCAGTTAAGCCTTTTTCCGCCGCCACATCCATTATTTTATCCTCAACGCTGCGTCCGGCTTTTTCTCCTGCTTCTTTGGCTGTTTTTGTCACAGCCGCCTTGGACGCTGACTCAAGCGCTTCCCTGGCAGCCACCTGGCGCGCTGTTTTCACAGCCACTGCTTTTCCCACAACCTTTGCCACGCCTTTTGCCGCCAGCCGGCCCACTTTTCCTGTGGGGACCAAAGTGGTGGCCACATCCAAAGCATAACCAGCGGCTGTGATCCTGGCATTGTCGCTTAATAGTTTTGACGCGCCGCATTCCTGCAAATCAGCCAGCTGCTGAAGGGATCGCAAAACCTCTTTTTCTTCTTCTGTGGTCCGGGGATCCCGCAGCATGCGCGCAATTTCTTCCTGCTTGGCTTGGGCATAAGCCAATTCCCTGTCAGCCATACGCGTTGTTTTGGCGGTCTGCATCTGGAGTTCTGCACCGTCTGACAACAGCCTGGCCTTTGAGGCAATGGCTTCTTTCACATCCT
>JANQER010000103.1 GCA_028278255.1 Elusimicrobiota bacterium
AGGGCATTGGGGCCCAGATAGTCCGGGTCTGCCCAAAACGAAGGACAAGCTGTGGTGCAGGCACCGCATAAGATGCATTTGGTGGTGTCATCATATTGGGCGCGTTGGTCCTGGCTTTGTAAACGCTCTTTTTCAGGCAAAGGGTCGTCATTGATGAGATAGGGTTTAATGGTTTTGTATTTGGCGAAAAACGGTTCCATATCCACAATAAGATCCTTGATGACACGAAATCCTTTTAAAGGTTCAACAGTGATACACGGCCCTGCCTCTTTGATGAGCACTTTGCATGCCAAACGATTTCTGTGATTGATCCGCATGGCATCAGACCCGCAAACGCCATGCGCACAAGAACGTCTTAATGACAAAGTGCCGTCTATATGGTCTTTAACCTCAAGAAGCGCGTCCAGCACCCGGTCAGTTGGCGGCATATCAACCTCATAGGAAGCCCAGTAAGGGGTTCCGTCTTTCTCCGGATCAAAACGTCTGATTTTAAGATTAACTTTCATATCTGTCCTTTTAAAAAATGAATCTCTATATCTATTTGATCGGGCGGGGGCATCCCATCCTACAATCCGGGACCATACCTAGCGGCATGGAGCCCCGCCCCTACGACAATGGTTCTTGGTCCATGGTCTTTGGTCTTAATCTTTGCTCAATATTTCCTTTCCTTGGGTTCGAATTTTGTGATAATAACCGGTTTATATGTTATGTCTGTTTTTTGATCATTCTTGTGTGCCAAAGAGTGTTTGAGAAAATTTTTATCATCGCGCTTGGGATGGTCTTGGCGCGCATGCGCGCCGCGGGATTCTCGTCTGGCCAGGGCGCTTTGCACAGTGGCATCCGCCAAATCAATGAGATTTTCGAGTTCCATGGTTTCAAGCAGCTCTGAATTGTAAACCTCTCCTTTGTTTCTAACGCCCACAGCCTCGAATCTTTGCCGATATTCGGTGATCTTGTTTTTGGCTTGCGTGAGGCCTTTTTCCTCTCGATGAACGCCGCAGTTGTCCATCATTTGGGTTTGGAGATCTGCTCTGATGCGTGCGGCTGATTCTTTGAGGGGTCTGGTCATAAGGGCGTTTATGCGGGATTGAACAGGCGCTTCAGGCGCTGGCGGAAGAGGGGTATAATCATTTTTTGAGGCATATTCTGCCATGGCAATGCCGGATCGTCGTCCGAAAACAAGAATGTCCACCAGGGAATTGGTGCCCAATCGGTTGGCTCCATGAACAGACACGCAAGCAGCTTCTCCAGCCGCATATAGACCCGGGAGCACTGTATTGACACCGTCTTTGAGAACTTCACCGTTGATTGTTGTGGGAATGCCCCCCATGGAGTAGTGGGCTGTGGGCTGCACAGGGATAAGGTCTTTGACAGGGTCAAGCCCTAAATAGGTGCGGACAAAATCAGTGATGTCAGGGAGTTTTTTTTCTATTCGGTCTTTGCCCAGATGCCGCAGATCCAAGTGTACGTAATCTTTGCCATTGATGCCATTGCCCATGTGGATCTCCTCATAGATGTATTGGGAGATGAGATCACGCGGCGCTAAGTCCAAGAGCGTGGGCGCGTATTTTTCCATGAACCGCTCGCCTTTGCCATTAATGAGTTTTCCCCCTTCCCCGCGGCAGGCTTCTGAGAGGAGGATGCCCATTTGATATATGCCGGTGGGGTGGAATTGAAAGAATTCCATGTCTTGCAGCGGCACGCCATGATGAAAGGGGATGGCCATGCCGTCACCGGATAAGCCGTGTGCATTGGAGGTGATTTTGTACAGCCGGCCTGACCCGCCTGTGGCCAGGAGAACTGTTTTGGCATGAAAAATGTGCAAATGGCCTGTGGCTATTTCATAGGCCACCAATCCAACACAGCGCCCTTGTTCAATGACAATGTCCAGCACATGAAATTCACTGTAGAATTTGACTTGGTGTTTGATGCATTGTTGAAAGAGTGTTTGAAGAATCATGTGGCCTGTGCGGTCAGCCGCATAGCAGGCACGCCGCACAGGGCCTTGGCCGAATTCTTTGGTGTGCCCGCCGAAACGGCGCTGATCGATTTTGCCGTCTTTAGTCCTGTTAAAAGGCAGGCCCAGGTGCTCCAGTTCAATGACTGTGTCTATGGCTTCATGGCAGAATATTTCCACAGCATTTTGGTCTGCCAAGTAATCACTGCCTTTGACAGTGTCAAACATGTGCCATTCCGGCGAATCAGGTTCTCTGTTGCCAAGAGCAGCGCCCACCCCGCCCTGCGCCGCGCCTGTGTGGGAACGCGACGGGTATATTTTTGAGAGAACCGCTGCGTTTTCCATGTGCTCAGCCACTTCCAAGGCCGCGTATAACCCTGCGCCGCCGGCGCCGACTATCACTGCATCAAATTGATGAATATGTGTGTTGGTCATTTTGGTTGAAAAGCAATAATGGCGACAGCGCCAACAATCAAGACAGCCAAGCCAGTCAAATAAAGCAAACCCAAAGCCGCCCTGCGCCATTTGTTTTTTAAGTGCTCGTCTATGATGATTCTGAGTCCGTTTGTGCCATGCAGCATGGCCAATGCCAAGAGGGTGATGTCATAGAAACGCCAAAAAGGTTGTGCCAAGCGCGCTGAGACAAAATCATAATTAATGATATCCACATTGTTGACCACATGCATCATGACCAGATGCCCCAGAGCCAAAAAAACCAAGAGAACACCTGAGACGCGCATGAACAGCCAAGTCCATAATTCAAAACCACGATCAGGTTTGATTGCAGCGTATTTCATAACATCTCCGTCAGATCCCTTTTAACAGCGGCCACAACATGACAATGCTCACAGGGATGATGACCATCATAAAAATGACTATTTCTGCCCAAAAAATTTTCTGGTGATGCCGCGCGGCACGCGGGACAAAATCAACAATAATAATACGAAGGCCGTTTAAGGCATGATACAGAACAGCAGCAAAAATGAATATTTCATTGATGCGGAAAAAAGGGTGGCGGTAAAGGACAATGAACCTGTTGTATAGGGCTGGGCCTGAGAGGATAAAAGCAGTGTCAATGACATGGACAAGCAGAAAGAGGAAAACGCCGATTCCAGTGAGTCGATGGAGGAGGTATGACCAGTGGCCGGAACCGCCTTTGTAAGCTATGAGGTCTTTGGCTTCGCTTAATATTTTCAGACGATTTCCCCTAATCCGGATGAACCGGAATTGCGAAATTCAAACACTAAAATCACTGGCGTCCGGTTAAAAAAATTTGAGGGGTCTTCCCTCTTTCAAAAAAGAGGGAGCAAGGGAGATTTTGAAGCCAAGACCTCCCGTTGAAAAATCCCCCTTCCTCCCGACTCTGCCACAGGACTGGTTTGCCCGGCTCATATGATTGTTTTTGAATCTTTTTTTTGCCATGAATCAGCATGGTTTTATTTTTTTGTTTTTGTTGGTTCAGTGTTTGTTTTTTTGTTGAATTGTTTGTAAGTGCGCACAATAATGTATAAGCCTATGCCGCAAAAGAGCAAACACAGGATGATCCCCACCACGATGTCCGCACGGTTGCTGCCCAGGGATTCATGAAATAAATACACGCCCACAGATGTTCCTTCTTTGGCTGTGGAGTCGCTCAAGCTGAGATTGTACACGCCTGGATTATTGATTTGAAATCTGAAGAGCACTTGGCCCGAATGCCCGCCGCCTGTGCGCATGCCTGGTGGGGCCATTTCCACATTCAGGATATTGCCGGTTTGCGGGTCTGTGAGAAAAACCATGATGTTTGATGCGCCGGCAGCAGGAAGCGTGTCGCCTTTGGTAACAGCAATGTGGTACCCTGGGTTTAGGCTGAGCATGTGGTCGCCTGGAAGACTGATTTGATGAAAACCGCCAGCAGTGGTGCGCAGGACCTGGCCAAAAGCCACTGCCACAGCCACGAGACCCAGTAAACATAAGCTTGCGCCAAAACCATATCCCCAGTATTTGGATTTTGTTGATGCCAGTAATTTGTGGAATAAATTCATAAGTGTGTCTCCTTAAAAGTATTGATCAATCGCTGAGGGAATTAATTCGAGTTAACCACAATATGGTTTAGATCAGCTGGATTTTTGTAATTGCCCCATTTATGGGGCGCTTTTAATGCATTTATTTGCCTTAAAGAGCCCGATCCTAAAGGACGTCCCTTCCTCGGCGGAGAGGAAGGAATGGACAGTCCCGCAGACTTTTGGCGGGACGAGAGTGCTTCGCCTCCAGTAAATCGGGCAACTACGCTTATTTAAACCGCATTGGGGCTAACCAAATTATAGCAAATGTTTGCCGCCGTCTATGCGAAGGCATTCGCCGGTGATAAAGTCAGAGTCTATCAGAAAAAGCACGGCTTTGGCCACTTCCATAGGATTTCCCCATTTTTTGAGAGGCGTGGCTTGAATGCTTTTTTTCTTGTCTTCCTCGGATGCGTTTTTTTGAGGAAGAATGGGTCCAAGCGCCAGGGCATTAACGAGTATGTGAGGCGCCAGCTCCAAAGCCAGTGATTCTGTGAGCCCTTTGATGCCTGTTTTGGCCACGTAATAGGGCAAGCGGTCTTTGTACCGCGGCCGGCCGCTGGCTGCCACCCAGTCAGTAAAATTGATGATGCGTCCCCAGCCTTTTTTTTGCATGAGCGGCGCTGAAAGAAGAGACAAAGAGTATGCGCTCTTAAGGTCTGTGTCTATGTTGTGCTGCCATAAGCTGTTCCCAGCGCTTGTGCTGTTGTGGAGGAGTTTTGCGTACGGTGTTTTTTTGTACACCGAGGCCATGTTGATGAGGATGTCCAGACTGCCAAAGTTTTTTTTGAT